>JAGXHX010000005.1 GCA_024635955.1 Bacillota bacterium | reverse complement strand
GGATTTCGGTGGCTGGGATATGCCAGTACAATACACAGGAATCCTTGAAGAGCATAAAGCTGTAAGGGAAAAGTGTGGATTATTTGATGTAAGCCACATGGGTGAAATTTGGATTACTGGAAAGGATTCTACTGCTTTTATCAATTACCTAGTTTCAAGCAACATCTCACCGATGGCCGGCGGACAAATTAAGTATGGTGTTTTAATGATGCCTACAGGTAAAGCTGTTGATGACCTTTTAGTATATAAGTACAATGATATTAAATATTTATTAGTTGTAAATGCATCTAATATTGACAAAGATCATAACTGGATATTAGAACAAAAAGGATCTTTTGAAGTTGTGATTGATAATCAATCAGCTAATTTAGGGGAAATAGCCATTCAAGGTCCTCTAGCAGTTTCTATCCTACAAAAACTGACAGAGAGTAATCTGGAAAGTATTAAATACTATAACTACGTAGAAGGAAAAGTAGATGGTATTGATGCAATTATTTCTAGAACAGGTTACACAGGCGAAGATGGATTTGAAGTATATGTAGCTACAGATAAAACAAGTCAAGTATGGAATGCTATCTTAAAAGCTGGAGGAGATAACATTATTCCTTGTGGTTTGGGTGCAAGAGATACATTGAGATTTGAAGCTAAAATGCCACTATATGGTCATGAACTATCTGACAAAATTTCACCATTAGAAACTGGGTTAGGTAAATTTGTTGAGTTAGATACAAAAGGTGACTTTATAGGTAAAGAAGCTTTAGTAAAAGAAAAAGCTGAAGGTAGAAAAAGAAAAATCGTAGGTATAGAAATGGTTGGCAGAGGAGTTGCAAGAGATCACTTCCCTGTTAAAAAAGACGGAGTATTAGTAGGAGAAATAACATCTGGAAGCTATTCACCAACTTTAGGTAAAAACCTAGGGTTAGCTATAGTTCCTGTAGAATTAAAAATTGATGATGTTGTTACAGTGGAGATCAGAGGCAAGGATATTGAAGCTAAAATCGTTAAGACTCCATTCTATAAAAGAGGTTAAAAGAATAAAATACTTTAGAAAGGTGGAGATTTTATGAATTATATACCTGTTACAGAGCTTGAAAAAGAAGCTATGCTCAAAGAAATAGGAATTAGTTCTATTGATGAATTATTCAGAGATATACCTGAAGAATTACGATTCAAAGGTGATTTAAAATTACCTAAAGGCTTATCTGAATATGAAACTAGAAAAGCATTAATTAAATTAGCAAAGAAAAATACAGATATGAACCAACTTGCCAACTTTATGGGAGCTGGAGCATACAATCATTATGTGCCTACATTAGTTGATCATTTATTGAGCAGATCAGAATTTTATACTGCCTATACACCATACCAACCAGAAATAAGCCAAGGAACTTTGCAGAATATATATGAGTTTCAAACAATAATTTGTGAGTTATTTGGTATGGATGTATCAAATGCATCTGTTTATGATGGTGCAACAGCTGTAGCTGAAGCAATGGTCATGGCTTGTGATAAGAAAAAAAATGAAATAATAATATCAAAGGGACTTCATAAAGAGTATAGAGAAACAGTAGAGACTTATGCTAATGGTATGGGATTCACTGTTAAATATGCAGAATTAGAAGATGGCATTACACCAGTAGATGCTTATGAAGCACAAGCTACTGATGCTACTGCTGCTTATGTAGTAATGTATCCAAACTTTTATGGCTGTATTGAAGATATTCAGAAAATAGCTGAAGCTGCACATGCAAGAAAAGCATTGATGATTGTATCAGTTAGTGATTTATCAGCAATGGGTATTCTAGAGGCACCTGGTAATTTAGGTGCTGATATTGTTGTTGGTGATGGTATGCCATTTGCTGGACCTTTAAGTTTTAGTGGACCAAATATAGGCTTAATTGCTACAACAGATAAATTAGCTAGAAGACTTCCTGGTCGTATATGTGGGATGACTGTTGATACAGAAGGCAAGAGAGGTTTTGTACTTACAATGCAAGCAAGAGAACAACATATTAGAAGAGCAAAAGCATCTTCAAATATTTGTTCAAACCAAGCCTTATATGCATTGGCTAATAACATTACGCTTTCAACACTCGGAAAATATGGTTTGAAAGAGATGGCTGAAAATACATTGACTAATGCTCATTACTGTAGAGATAGACTTCTAGAGATTGATGGAGTAGAAATGTTATATGATCAACCATTCTATAGTGAATTTGCAGTTAAATTGCCGATTCCAGCCAGAGTTTTACAAAAACATTTGTTGAAAAGTGAAATACTAGGACCAGTAGATATGGGAATTTTTGAAAAAGAATTGTCTAATGTGGGATTATTCTTCGTAAGTGAGATTCGTTCAAAAGATGATATGGATCGTTTAGCTTTAGCAATGGAGGTGATTATCAATGAGCAAAAATTTATTTAGTCAAACAGAAGCTTTGATTTTTGATAAAAGTAGACCGGGTCACAAAGCCTATTTCTTGCCAGAAATGAGCATTGAAAAGTTAGACAAGTATAGGGTTATCCCTAGTCATTTAATTAGAAGGACTGAAGCTGATTTGCCAGAAGTTAGTGAAATTGACGTAGTTCGTCACTTCACACATTTATCAAGTAAGAATTTTGGTGTAGATACTGGGTTTTATCCATTAGGATCATGTACTATGAAATACAATCCTAAATTAAATGAAAATACAGCAAGACTACCAGGATTCTCTTGGTTACATCCTTATCAACCAGTAGAGACAGTACAAGGAGCTTTGCAATTAATGTATTTATTGCAAGTTTCACTAGCAGAAATCACAGGTATGGATAAGGTTACTTTACAACCTGCAGCTGGTGCTCATGGTGAATTAACTGGAATTAAAATAATTAAGGCATATCATGATAGCCGAGGAGACTCTAAAAGAACTAAAATCATAGTTCCTGATTCAGCTCATGGTACTAACCCTGCAACTGCAACAATGGCAGGTTTTCAAGTAATTGAAATAAAATCATCCCCAGAAGGTGATATTGATTTAGAAGCTTTAAAAGCAGTTGTCGGAGATGATACAGCAGGATTAATGTTAACAAATCCTAGTACTTTAGGTCTGTTTGAAAGAAACATTAAAGCAATTGCTGAAATCATTCATGGCGCAGGTGGACTACTATATTATGATGGTGCTAATACTAACGCTATTATGGGTATTACTAGACCAGGAGATATGGGATTTGATGTAGTACACGTTAACTTGCATAAAACATTCTCAACTCCTCACGGTGGTGGTGGACCTGGTTCAGGACCTGTTGGAGTTAAAGAATTTTTAGCTAAGTTCTTACCGATTCCTACAGTTGAATATGTTGATTATAAAGATAAGTATAAATTTAACTATGATGTTCCTGAAACTATAGGTAGAATGAAAAGTTTCTATGGTAACTTCCCAGTTATTGTAAGAGCTTATACTTATATTAGAGCACTTGGAGCAGATGGTTTAAAGAAAAGTTCGGAATATGCTGTATTAAATGCCAATTATTTGAAAAAATTAGTTGGAAAGCATTTATCTGTTGAAGCTCCAGATAGATTCTGTATGCATGAATTCATTTGCACACCAAAGAATATACAAGAAACTGGTGTTCATACTTTAGATATAGCTAAACGTATGATTGACTATGGTTATCATCCACCAACAATCTATTTCCCATTGATTGTTGAAGAAGCAATGATGATAGAACCAACTGAAACTGAAGGTATAGAAACTTTACAAGACTTTGCTGAGGTTGTTGGTGCCATTGTTACTGAGTGCAAAACTTACCCTGAAATGGTTAAAACTGCACCTCATACTACTTATGTTAAGAGACTAGACGAAGTGAAAGCGGCTAGAGAGCCTAACCTAAGATATAGAAAACCTATAGTAGTATAATTTAATGTAAATTAAATAGTTTTAAAAGAAATGAATCAACTGATTCATTTCTTTTATTTTATTGAGGACTATTGACAAACTTAATTTTATATGGTCAAATATAGTCAGAAATATCTAGAGGTGAATTAAATGTCAACTATAAGCGATATGGTAGAAAAATATATACTCAATATAGTGAAAAACAGTGAAGATGGTATAATACATATTCAAAGGACAGACTTATCTTCTAGATTTTCATGTGTACCTTCACAGATTAATTATGTTATAAAAACAAGATTTACTATTGAAAGAGGTTTCCTTGTAGAAAGTAAACGTGGTGAAGGTGGCTTTTTAAAAATAATAAAAATACCTATGATTCAAACTAAAATATATTTAGATAGAATAAATCAAGGTACTGCCAACTACATAGGAGCAGAACAAGCCAGAAATTTCTTAAATAGACTAGTGGAAGAAAAAATTTTATGTGAAAGAGAAAGAAATCTGATATGGCAATTATTGAAAGATGAAAGCCTACCGTGTAATAAAGAAGAAAAAGGATATCAAAAAGGTAAAATGCTTAAAAATCTTATAGGTTATATAGCTAACGAGGAGGAAAATAAATGATTTGTCAAATATGTAAAAAAAATGAAGCAACTATTTGTATGGTTAAAATGACTAATAATAAGAAGGATACAGTATATATTTGTCCTACATGTGCAAGCCAAATGGAAGATCAATTAATAGGAAGTATTAATCAATTGCTAAATCCAATGTTTGAAACCTTTTTCAAAGCTGGTAATACACTTGAAATTGATAATAATCAAATCTGTCCAACATGTGGACAAACTAAGAGAGAGTGGCAAGAAAGCAATACTTTAAATTGTAAAGATTGTGCGCAATTTATTGATTCAGAAGTTGTTCATAATGGTAAAATACCTAAAAACAATAAAGAAGAGCTTTATGTAATAAATCTTATTAAAGAAAAAGAAAGTCACTTGAAAATATTAATTGCTGAAGAAAAATATGAAGAAGCAGCTATAATAAGAGATGAAATAAAAGATCTGAAGGGAGTTAGTATTGATGATAAATAAACTTCCTAATTGGCTAAATGCAAAAGGAAATGAAAGTGATATTGTTATTTCCAGTAGAGTTAGATTAGCCAGAAATGTAGACAACTTACTTTTTCCCCATCGTATGACTGCCGAAGATAAAGACAAACTTATTGATTCAATTGGTGAAACTATATCGTCCTCTAGTTTTAGAAAAGAAACCGGAGAAATGAAATTATTAAAACTTGATGAATTGTCAGGTCTTGATAGAGAGTTTTTATTAGAAAAACATTTAATTAGTCTGAATATGTTAGATAATTACCATAATAGAGGTATTGTTTTAGGGCTTGATGAAAGTATTAGTATATTAATAAATGAAGAAGACCATTTTAGAATACAAAGTTTTTTTAGTGGTTTAAATTTAAAAGATGCACTTGTTATTGCTGATAGGGTTGATGATGCTTTAGAAAAATTTTATAGTTATGCATACCATGAAAAATATGGTTATTTAACATCATGTCCAACCAATATAGGGACTGGTGTAAGATTCTCGGTAATGATGCATTTACCTGCCTTATCAATGACTGGAGGGTTAAAAGATATTCAAAGAAGTCTGAAATCAGACGGTTTTGTTATTCGTGGCTTTTTTGGAGAAGGTAGTGAAGGTTATGGAAGTCTTTACCAAATATCAAATCAATTTACAATTGGTGTTAAGGAAGACGAAATTATGTTAGGATTAGAAAAAAGGATAAACGAAGTAATTGTCAAAGAGAAAAAAAGCAGAGAAACATTATTTAAACAAAAAACTTACGAGATGCAAGATATAATATATAGAGCTTATGGCAACTTAAAATATTCTGTATTACTTACAACTAAAGAAGGTATGAATAATGTTAGTCTAATTAGATTAGGTGTTGAAAGAGGTTTAACTTTTGATGAACACATTGATTATAAACAGCTTAATAGTTTGATTGTACTGGCTCAGCCGGCAGGATTACAAAGTTATTTTGGAAAATCGATGTCACCAGAAGAAAGAGAAAGACATAGACCTAGATTATTTAAAGAAATATTGAAAATTGGAGGTTAAATCAATGATTTGGGATAAATTAGCAAATGAAAGTAAAATGATATTACAAATTGCAGGTAAAGAAGCAGGTAATTTAGGTCATCAAATTATAGGGACAGAACATTTATTGCTAGCATTTTTAATTGAAGATAAAAATATAACTGGAGGTTATTTCGATCAGGCTCTTGGATTGAGCTATGGTGCCTTATACGAAGATATAGTTAATATTGTAGGTAAAGGTGATGCTCATGATAAAGTTTTAAAAACATCACCAAGAATTAATAATATTTTAATTATTTCAGAAAAAATTGCTAAACAAATAAACTCTGAAACAATTGAACCAATATTCATCCTTTATGCATTACTAGAAGAAGGTAAAGGTATGGC
>JAGXHX010000057.1 GCA_024635955.1 Bacillota bacterium | reverse complement strand
TATAGAGGAGGAGGAGTATTGAGTTATATCGAAAATATCAAAAATCTTAAAATTACAGAAAACCAATATAAATGTGAAGTCTGTAGAGATATAGGTTATCTGATAGAAAATGGATCAGCTAAGGAATGCGAATGTAGATATACAATATATAAAAAACTATTACCTGTAAGACATAGAAACGCTGACTTTAGTAAACTTGACTACTCTAACCTCGATAAAGTGACAGGGCTTATGGATATGATTAACTACTACAAAAGGACCCCACTAAAAAAAGTAACTAAAGGAGTTTATCTTCAAGGTGATGTAGGTCGTGGTAAAACAATGCTAGCCTGTGCTATTTTTAATAACTATCTTGGCCAGGGAAGATTAAAGTTTATAGTAGTGGATGAGCTTATTAGAAAAATAAAGGAAGCCTTTAATAGTGAAGTGGATTTTGATTTATCACAGTACATGGAAGCAGACCTATTAATCTTAGATGATTTAGGAGCTGAAAAGACAACAGAGTTTGTAGAGGCTGAAATATATAACGTTATTAATTATCGCTACAACAAGAAACTTCCAACTATTATTACCAGTAACATTAATTGGAATGACTTGCCTAATAAGTATGAGATGAATGGGAAAAGAATAGCTAGTAGAATATCTGAGATGTGTGGGAGTTTTAATCTAAATGGAAAAGACTACCGGAGAAAATAATTAAAAAATTTGTTAAGTATGAATGTTTTTGCAATTAAATAGGACTCCAGCCTTAGCGTCTGTTTCAACGCATAAGAGAGGCTGAAAAGTCCTTTTTAAAACTAGCATAGCCGCCCGAGCGTCTGTTTCAACGCTTAAAGATGGGCTAACAATACTAGTAAGGAGCAACCTAGAAGTAACCACCCCCGAAGGGGCTTTTATCTTCAAGTGAAGTTCCTTTTAAATAATAATATATCAAAATATATATTTAGTCAAAAGGTTATATAAAAAGCGAAAGAGTGAATAACAAATGGAAACAGCAAAAAGAATAATCATAGATAATATTTGTAATCTTACCAGCTGGATTAAGTGTAGTAATTGTGGTGGTGCAGTTGGAAAAAGTGGAAACTACTGCAAGCACTGTGGTGCCAAGTTTGAGGAGGAAAATGCTAGAAAATAAACAGAAGAGGCTCCTGGCAAAGGAAACCATAAAAACAGTCGCCTTTCAAAGCCAAAAACCTCTTCATAAACTAATTAAACACTAAATTTATATCTATGTCAATTAAATAAAAAAGCACCATCTCCCAAAAAACGTCCACATCCCCGAAGGTAGTGGCGGAGCCGAATGGCACTTTCTACAACCTAATTATAATATTATGAATAAATTAAGTCAAATAAAAAAAGAAGTGCTACCGGTCAAAAACTGGGGTGACCATTGGAGGCTTCCCACCGCTTAGTACTTCTAACAACAATATACTATTAAATATTATGAAAGTCAAATTTATATATAAAGGAGGAAAACAAATGAATATTGAAAGATACCTGGATAATATAGAGAGTATTAATAGCCTTATAAAGGATAAGGAAGATCTGATTAAAGTTTACGATGCAGAGTTAGAAAACTGCACCTCTTATATAACCGATATGCCAAGACAGGAATCAAGTGGTAAGGATAAGCTAAATAGTATTACCTGCGATAAGATTAGAGTTAAGGATGAGATAGAGTTAAAGAAAAATGAGTTGGAAAGAATAAGGCTTAAAATAGATAGTTCAATAAATGCAATGGATAACATATTCTATCAAAACATTATTACAAAGCTATATTATCATAAGATGAGCACAAAGGAGATGTGTAAGATTTTCGATTATAAGGAGGCTCAAATGAACAGACATATAGATAAGGCTAAGAGATCTTTAAACGTGATACTAAATGATAGAAAATGATAAAACATGAAATTGTCTAGTCGTGATATTATCATAGTAGGAGAAATGAGCCAAGAGTATCCAAAGCTATAAAATGATATATTTCATTGAGTAATAATCTGTATAGTTGATAAGATATAATTAAAATATAAACAAAATGTAGTTATTGTTCATTATTGAAAGGAATCAAGATAAATCATGAAAGAAAAAATAAATTTTAGAGAGTTAGCTTTAAAGATAGCAACGAAAGCTCACATGGGACAAATAGATAAAGCTGGTAAACCATATATTGAGCATCCATTAAAGGTTGCATCTGCTTTTAATGATGATGAAAGATATATAACTGCTTTACTTCATGATGTAGTTGAAGATTCAGAGATGACCATAGATGATTTGAGAACAGAGGGTTTTGAAGAATCAATTCTACAAGCTATACAAATTATAACAAAGACTGATATTTCTTATGAAGAATATATAATGAAAATAAAAAATAATCCAATAGCTAGGGAAGTAAAAATTGAGGATCTGAAACATAATATGGATTTAAGTAGACTGAATAGAGTTACAAATAGAGACTTAAAGAGAGTAGAGAAATATAAAAAATCTTTGGATTTTCTTATGAATTAATTCTTTAGCTAATGTTACCTATAAAAATAACAAAATTAAAAGGAGATAAATTTGCCAATCAAAGCAAAGAAACCTTGTAAGTATCCAGGTTGCTCTAACTTAACAGATAGTAGATACTGCGAGGAGCATAAAATAGAAGAAGCTAAAGAAAGACCTAGTGCATTCAAGAGAGGCTACGATAACAAATGGAGGAAGGCAAGCAAGATATTTTTAATGGTTAATCCTTTCTGTATTAAGTGTCATGGTGAAGGAAGTATAACCAAAGCAACAGTAGTGGATCATATCAAACCACATAGAGGCGTTCAAGAGCTGTTCTGGGATGAATACAACTGGCAACCCTTATGTAAGAAGTGTCACGATACAAAGACAGGTAAAGAAGATATGAAAGTAGAGTATAGGTATTAAAATTGTGTCTCCCCAGGGGCCCATCAAATCTCTACAAGTAATCTATAGAAGACCGGTGCCCCCTATCGTGTGAATTTTCGCATAAATTAATAGGGGGGGTATCAGAAATAGAACTAAGGGTAATGCAAAGCTAAGTAGGACAAGGATTACAAGGTTTTTAGTTTTGCGCAAAGTAAGAGTAAAAGCAAATGTAAAAAAAACGTTAAACTTAATAGCAGAGGCCTTTTGAAGCTTATTTAATAAAAAATAAATAATATCATAAAACATCGAAAAATGCACAAAAACATGCGTTTTTTGGTGTTTTTTTGTATGAAAAAATATAGGACTCAGCGCAAAAGGAGTAAACAATGACAGAAACCGATAAGCAGCTAATCTTTGAACTAAGAGTTAAAGGTGTTGGGTATAAGGCGATTGCAGCAGTGCTTGGAATAAATAGAGACCAGATCAGACAATTTTGTAAACACTTTGGCCTAGAAGGAGATGCTGCAATAGTTGCTTTAAATATTAGAGAAAGAGTTAAGACTAAAGAATTGTGTGCCAACTGCTATCTCACCATAAGTCAAAAAGGAACAGGAAGAACTAGACGTTTTTGTGGAGACAAATGCAGAAGACAATGGTGGAAGAAGAATAGAGAAGCAATGTTAAAAAAACGTTAAATAAGGAGAAGAAAAATGGAATTTAAGAAACTTAAAATATCAGAACTTATACCTGCAGCATACAACCCTAGGAAAAAACTAAAACCAGGTGATCCGGAATTTGAGAAGATTAAAAATAGCATAATAGAATTTGGCTATGTGGACCCAGTCATAGTAAATAAGGACCTAACAGTTATTGGTGGTCACCAAAGACTAAGTGTATTAAAAGAACTTGGTCATACAGAAATTGATTGTGTAGTAATTGAAATTGATAAGACAAGAGAAAAAGCACTAAATCTGGCACTTAATAAGATAAGTGGTGAATGGAACAAGGAACTACTGGCTGATTTAATTAAAGACCTTCAATCATTAGATTACGATACAGCCTTTACCGGCTTTGAGCCTCCAGAGATAGATCAACTCTTTAATGAAATCCATGACAAGAAAATTGAAGAAGATGAATTTGATGTAGAAAAAGAACTAGCAGAACCTGCCATATCAAAAAGAGGTGACCTGTGGTTGCTGGGAAGACACCGCCTGGTTTGTGGGGATAGTACAGAGGGAGAAACTTACGAGCTTCTAATGGAGGGTAGGAAAGCCAACCTAGTGGTTACAGATCCACCATATAATGTGAACTATGAAGCAAAGGCAGGAAGTATTAAAAACGATAATATGAAGGATAATGAATTCTATACTTTTCTCTTAGACTCATTTACCCATATGAAAGAATGGATGGAGAAGGATGCATCAATTTATGTATTTCATGCAGATACAGAAGGATATAACTTTAGGAAAGCCTTTATAGATGCCGGCTTCTATTTGTCTGGTGTTTGTATCTGGGCCAAGCAAAGTCTGGTTTTAGGAAGAAGTCCCTATCAGTGGAAACATGAACCAATACTTTTTGGTTGGATGAAAGAGGGAAAGCATAACTGGTATGCAGACAGAAAACAAAGCACCATCTGGAACTTTGACAGACCTTCAAAGAATACACTCCATCCAACCATGAAACCAGTTGGGCTAATTGCTTATCCAGTACAAAATAGCTGCATGAGTAACTGCCTGGTGTTAGATCCCTTCGGTGGAAGTGGCTCTACCTTGATTGCTTGTGAACAGACTAATAGGATTTGTTATACTGTTGAACTTGATGAGAAATATTCAGATGTAATTGTTAAAAGATATATAGAACTAATTGGTTCTGATACTGATGTTTACCTCATAAGAAATGGTGAAAAGATACCCTTTAAAGAAGTGGAATAAAGAAAGAATTAACTTGATATTATTCCTCTTTAGAGTGATTAATAGTATGAAGACAACTATTCAAAAGGAGGTATTTATATGAAAGCCATATTTGTAAGAAAGGCTAGTGACTTGAGGTGGTGAGAGAAGTCACAGAAGAATTAAAGAGTAAGGGCCATGAAGGAACAGCATATAGGGTGATAAGAGAAGTGGAACTTAGTAATAAGGAATACAAAAAATTAACTAACGACCTACTTCAAGATCAAGCTTTTATTAATAAGGATGAAGGTGGAATTAATGATGCAGGTGAAGTCCTTTGCATCAGGGTAATCAATAAGGAAAGTGGAGAAAGAATACTAATAGATCCACAAGGTTATGAGTACCCAAGATATACAGCATTAGAGGAGAAAAGTGATGAAACCAAAATGTAAATTAACTGGTGCTGATGGTAACATCTTTAATTTAATAGGGCTTGCAAGAAAAGCATTAAGGGAAGCAGGCCAAAGAGATAAGGGCGAAGAAATGACTAATAGAGTTTATGAGGCAAAAAGTTATGATGAAGCACTAAAGACTATAATGGAATATGTTGATGTGGAGTGAGGTGGATTAAATGGATAGATTTTTCACACAAGAATAT
>JAGXHX010000056.1 GCA_024635955.1 Bacillota bacterium | reverse complement strand
AGTAATAATGTTAAGAATATAACTTATATTAAGGGTATTTTAGTAGTTAACAAGACTTATGCCTTGCCATCAACCTATAATCCTGGTGTGAATAATAGTGCAATGGCAGCTTTTAATACTATGAAGGCAGCTGCGGCTAAAGAAGATCTTAAGTTATATATTGTTTCTGGTTATAGATCTTATAGTTATCAAGCAGGGTTATATAATAGGTATGTTGCAAGATCAGGAAAAGCTGAGGCTGACAGGTATTCTGCAAGACCTGGTCATTCTGAGCATCAGTCAGGGTTGGCTTTAGATTTGAATTCTGCTGATTCTTCTTTTGCAGGGACAACTGTTGCTGTTTGGCTAGCTAAGAATTCCTATAAGTATGGATTTATAGTTAGATATCCTAAAGGTAAGGAGAGTATTACTGGTTATATGTATGAACCTTGGCACATGAGATATTTGGGTGTAAGTAATGCGACTCAAGTTTTTAACAGTGGCTTGTGTTTAGAGGAGTTTTTGAACATTGATTCTAAATATTAATAGTTGAAATTATTGAATTGACATAACAATATTATTATGTTAATATAAGTAATGCGTCGCGGGGTGGAGCAGTGGTAGCTCGTCGGGCTCATAACCCGAAGGTCGTAAGTTCGAATCTTACCTCCGCAACCAACTTAATAGGACTTGAAGAGAAATCTCCAAGTCCTATTTTCTAAAATAATATAATAATTGTATAAATAAAGTGCTGGTTTATGATTTGATTTAAAAAATTTATTTATTGGTGGAGTCTGCATCAAGGGGTTATTTTACCCTTGAGGTCAGACTCTATTTTTATTCATAAAATAATTCAGGTAAAGGAAAGTATATTAATGTATATAATACTTCAAATAACAATAATTATAATTGCAGCAAAGATAGCTGGCGATATAAGTAGGCGTTTAGGACAACCAGCGGTACTTGGAAAACTAGTTGTTGGAGTTTTACTAGGTTCTTCTTTTCTGGGCATTATAACAGAAGGAGAAATCCTAAATGAGTTTAGTCTTGTTGGTGTGATTTTACTAATGTTTATAGCTGGGTTAGAAACTGATATAGATGATTTTAAAAGGGCTCTAAAACCATCTATTTATGTGGGATTTGGTGGTATAATTGTACCTTTGATTACAGGATATATTATGGGTAAAATCATGAATATGAATGATATCAACGCACTTTTTTTAGGAATGATTTTATCTGCGACTAGCGTAAGTATATCTGCGCAAGTGCTTAAAGAAATGAAACAATTAAATAATAAAAAAGGTGCAACTATATTAGGTGCTGCAGTAATTGATGATATTGTCATAATTATAGCCTTAGCCTTTTTAATGAGTTTTGTGGGGGGAGCTGTTAATATTACAATAGTAATATTACAAAAGTTTTTATTCTTTCTGGTAGCTATTTTTGTGGCTTGGAAAATTGTACCTTGGTTTATGAAAAAGTTTACAAGCTTGCAGGTTACTCAAACTGTTGTATCCTCAGCATTAATTATTTGTTTTGTTTTTGCTTATTTTGCTGAATATACAGGTGTTTCTGCTATTATTGGAGCCTATATTGCTGGTATTGCCATAAGTTTAACAGATTATAGAACAAAGGTTGTTAAAAAGATTGAAACTATTGGTTACTCTATATTCGTACCTGTATTCTTAACTTCAATAGGAATTTCAGCTGATTTCTCTGGTTTAGGTGAAAATATTGGTTTGCTTATAATATTTAGTATTTTAGCAATAGCTACTAAATTAATCGGAGCTTCAGTTGGAGCCTTATTAACGGGGTTTAAGTTAAAAAGTTCTTTGGGAATTGGTGCGGCCATGGTATCTAGAGGCGAGGTAGCCTTGATTATGGCAAAAATAGGCTTGGATGTTAATATGATATCTAGTGAAATGTTTGCTGTGCTTATTGTTGTTGTTCTAATAACTACCTTGGTTACTCCAATAATGATGAGAATGTTTTTCGATGAAGATAAAGAACATAAAGTTGCTGTTAGTTAAAATTAATTATAATAATTAGCAGTATCAATTACGCAAGCGTAATTGATACTGGAGTAGGGTTAGAAATATTATCACTAACGGGGCATCTGTCATTAACAATAGCTAGCCATTTATCTAGTAATTCCTTATCCGCATCTGCATCTGGAGTTATTTTAACTCTGACTTCACTATAACCGGCTCTATTTTCTGAGGATGTTCCAAATAGTTTATTAGTATTCAGGTCTCCTTCAAGCTCAAGTTCTAAACCTCTAAGAGTAAAGCCCAATTCTATTGCAATTAGGTGTCCTACTATATTTAAACATCCTGCTAGTGCTCCGAGCAGGTATTCAACAGGATTGGCTCCATGATTTGTGCCTCCAAGAGTATCAGGTTCGTCAATAATAATCTTAAATCCTCTAGCTTCAACAATAGTTTTCGCAGGACTTGCGCTTTTAGCAGTAGCAGTAAATTTTAATTCATTCACAATAAATTACCTCCAGAAATTCATTAATTTCCCTATTGTATTAATCCATACAATTCCTATGGGATAACTATATAATATTATAATTATTTATATAAGTCAATATGAAATTTTAACATATTTATAAATATTTTTTTAATCTATTATTTTTTGTTTTAATCTTTTGAATTCATCTTCTGTGATAATATGTTTTTCATATAATTCATTGATTTGTATCAAATCTTTATAATAGTTAGGTTTTATTTCATTATCTACATCAAATTCAATAAAACCTGCTGATATAATACCAGTTGGAACGGCAACTAAGCCGATTCCTAAAACAGAAATAAACACACTTAGAAGTTTACCCAGTGTAGTTACGGGGTAAATATCACCGTAGCCGACAGTTGTAATAGTATTTATCGCCCACCAAAAGCCAGAAAAAGCATTTTGGAATTTTTCTGGCTGTGCGGCATTTTCGAATTCATACATAATAACTGAGGCAATGATCATTAAAAAAGAAAGAAGAAATATAGATGATATAAGCTGGGATGATTTATTCTTAATTACCTTGAAAATAGTAGTTAAAGAGTTGGTATATCTATTAAGTTTAAACAGTCTAAATAATCTAAATAATCTAAATACTCTAACTAAACGAATATCAATTGGAAGTATTAGCTGTAAATAAAATGGTAATATGGCAAATAAATCAATAATGGCCATAAAAGAAAATATTAGCTTAATCTTTGATTTGATATTACTAACTTCAGGATATTTAATATTAGATGTCCAAAGTCTTGCAAAATATTCAAGTGTAAAAACAACTACAGAAATAATTTCTATAGTCTGGAATATAGATAATATTGAAGCCGATAATTTGAAAGTTTCTAAAATAACTATTATTACATTTAAAGTAATAAGAAATATTATTGTGCCATCAAAAATATTCCCCCCGATATTATTCTTATCATCATCTCTTATTAAATTATAAAGATATAGTTTTAAATATTTCATCTTATCACCTATATTCCATATTTATTAACCTAATTATATCAAATATATAATTAAATATATAATTATATATTTAAATTCTAAAGTAGATAGTTAATAAATATGGACATGGATGAATAAAAAATATAATATAAAACTATGGATGATAAAATATTAACTAATCAAATAGAAGATAAAATTAAAAAAGCTGAAAAAAATGGAGTTAGCGCTACTAAATTTTTGACTCCAACCCAGCTAATAGAAGCAAAAAGTTTTATAAGTTATAAAAAATATGATAAAAAAGTTGATATTAAAGAAGATGGGGGCTATATAAAAGCTGAAAGAAAAAGATTAATATTTATCAATAAAGATTGGGGAGTATTTGATCGAAACAGTCTATTCACTTCTTTGCTTATAGAACATAGAAAACAAGCTAGTATTGGTCATAGAGACATATTGGGTGCTTTAATGAACATTGGAATAGAAAGAAATACTATTGGAGACATTGAAACTAAAAATTTTCAACCAACGCTAGTTTGTTTACCTGAAGTTAGTCAATATATATTAGATAACATTAAAAAAATAGGTAATGTTGGAGTTGTTATTAGAGCTATTAATATAAATGAACTGGGAACAAGAATAGAAGATTTAAAAGAAGAACTTGTCATAACCTCATCCATGAGAATAGATTGTCTTGTTGCTGAAATATATAATATTTCAAGAAATCAAGCATCAAGCATGATACTACAAGGTAAAATTATTAATAATCATAAAACAGTAACTAAACAAGATGATATAATAAAAGATGGAGATATAATTACACTAAGACGTTCAGGTAAAGTCAAAATTATTTCCTTAGAAGGAACAACGAAAAAAGATAGAATTAAACTTAAAATTGGAAGATATATTTAAGGAGGATAACAAATGATTATTACAACAACACCAACAATTGAAGGAAAAAATATAATCGATTATAAGGGAGTAGTATTTGGTGAAGTAGTAGCTGGCGTTGACTTCATAAAAGATTTTGCAGCAGGTATAAGTAATTTTTTCGGTGGAAGATCAGGTTCCTATGAAGGTGAACTAATCAGAGCGAGAGAAGCGGCAATTCTTGAAATGAGTCAAAGAGCAGGGGAGTTAGGAGCTAATTGTATTGTTGGAGTTGATGTTGATTATGAAGTTCTTGGTCAGGGCAACAATATGTTGATGGTAACAATATCTGGAACAGCAGTGGTAATAGATTAAATGAAAATATTAATTGATGCTGACGGCTGCCCTGTAGTAGATATTACTATAAAAATTAGCAAGGTAAAAAACATACCGTTAATACTACTTTGTGATACAGCTCATATTATTGAAAAAGCTGGAGCAAAAACAATTACAGTATCAAAAGGCAGTGATAGTGTTGATTTCAGTCTGTTAAAGTTAGTTAAAAAAGGTGATCTTGTAGTGACACAAGATTATGGGTTAGCAGGTATGGTACTTGCAAAGGGTGGATTAGCAATAAGACAAGATGGTTTAGTATATGATAATAATAATATTGATAGACTTTTAGATGAACGACATAATGCAAAAAAACTTAGAAAAGGTGGAGTAAGATTAAAAGGTCCTAAAAAACGAACTATTGCTGATGATAATAAATATATAATAGAAATAGAAAAAATATTGGGTGAATGATGAGAAATGAAAAAAATAAAAACTATAAAGGTAATAGTAAAGAGATTGCTAAAGTAAAAGGTGAAAAAAAGAAGAGAAAAAATAAAAGAAGTGCAACTAATATTTTTATAGTTGTGCTTTTGGTTGTTGTTATAACTTTGGCAGGTATGTCTCTACTTTTAGCTAATAAGCATGGAAGAGAAAAATTAGTTGATTTGGGAATATTTCGCAAAGAGGTGAAAACAGCAACTATTGGAGTTATGGGAGACTTGCTACTCCATCCTCCAGTTCAAGAAGGTAATAGAACTGGTACGGATACTTATGATTTTACGCCTATGTTTAGATATATTAAGCCATATATTGAAGAGTTGGATTATGGCGTAATTAATTTTGAAGGCACATTAAGTACCAAAGAATGGGGTTATTCAGGTTATCCTTTGTTTAAGTACCCAGTAAATGTAATCGATAGTACATTAGCTTCAGGCTTTGATATGATGTTAACTGCCAATAATCATATTGGTGATGGAAAACCTAGAGGTTTTCAAAACACACTAAATCTATTTGATGCAAAAGGAGCAGACTATATTGGCAGTAGGAAAGATACTATAGGTAAGCAATACTTAGTTAAAGATATTAATGGTATTAAGGTAGGCATGGCAAACTGGACATATGGCGTTATTGCTGCCGATGGTAGAGTAAGCGTTAATGGTATTCCTGTAACAACTAAAGATGAGATGTTGGTTAATGTATTTGATTATCAAAAATTGCCCGAGTTTTATGAAAAACAAAAAGAACTTATTGCATCCATGAAAAAAGAAGGGGCTGAAATTATTGTTTACTATATGCACTGGGGGAATGAGTATAAGATAGTAAATAATGATTACCAAACTAAAATGGCCCAGGAATTATCCAATATGGGAGTAAACGTTATTGTTGGAGGTCATCCTCATGTCCTTGAACCAATAGAATATATAACATCAGAAGATGGAACCAATAATACAATATGTATTTATTCTCTAGGTAATGCAGTGTCTAATCAGAGAATGAATTTTATGGATAGAAAAACTGGTCATACTGAAGATGGTGTTCTTTTTAGATTTACTATTACAAAAAATGGTGATGATAAAGCATATGTTAGTGATTCTTCGTACATTCCTACCTGGGTAAATATGATAACAACAGGTAGTAAGCGATTATATGAGATAGTTCCTTTAGATAAGAACAAAGGCTGGGAAAACTATTTTACAACACAAACTGAAATTAATTCTGCAAATAAGTCCTATGAAAGAAGTCAGGCAATATTAGAACCAGGCTATAAGACATTGGTATTTGATAATGATCTATAAATAATAATCAACTTTATTTATAGCAAGTTTATTATCTATGTGCTACAATTACTTTAAATAAGAATATTTATTATATTGGAGGTTTGTTAAAATGGGAGAAAATAATCAAGTCTATATTCAAGAAGACATTCAACAAAATAAAGTGATAGCCGCTTTGGCCTATCTAATTTTCTTTTTACCGCTTATAGCTGCAAAAGATTCAGCTTTTGGTAAATTTCATGCTAACCAAGGTTTGGTATTATTAATATCATTTTTTGTAGTTAATATTATTTATATTATTCCTATTCTAGGCTGGATAGCTGCACCATTGCTATCTATAGCTTTAATAGTTATTGGAATATTAGGCGCAGTTAGTGCTTATAATGGTAAAGCTGAAGAAATGCCTATCATTGGTCAATTCAATCTTATTAACAAATAGACAGTAGTTTTAATCTATACATAGTGTTCAAGGAGCTTAGTGGTATACTAGGCTCCTTGTTTTATGCAGAATATTAGTAGTTTTAAGACTATAATGCTAAAGTTGGATTTAATATAATGCATAAATCTTATATTGGAAAGAGAAAGTCATTGGATGACTTGCTGGTTTTACATTGTATCGTAGGTCATAAGATGTTATAATACAATGAATTATGAATAATAAATAGGGGTAATTAAGTTGGATATAAAAGTTAAGTATGACCTGATTATTTTTTTTAATGATATATAATGTTTGGATAAATAATAGAATAAAATTGACTGAAATTTCAATTTCTAAAGAGAAAGTGCCAAATGATTTAAAGGGATTACGCCTAGTTCAAGTTTCTGATTTTCATAATGAAACCTATGGTAAAGATCAATCGTTAATTTTAGCCAAACTAAAGGAAGCAAAGCCTGATATTATTCTAATAACAGGTGATTTGATTGATATAAGAAACACCAAAATTAATGTTGCAGTTGATTTTGTCAGGGAAGCTATTAAAATGGCTCCTATATATTTTGTCTCTGGTAATCATGAAGTGATGTCAGGAGAGTATGAATTACTTAAATCAAAACTAATTACTGAAGGTGTTAATGTTTTGGACAATGAGGCCATAATTTTGAAGATGGGGCAATCATCTTTAAAATTAGCAGGTATTGTTGACCCTGGTTTAACTGAAGGGAGTGATAAAGGAGAAATAGTTAGTGAATCGTTAGGTAGCATAGAAGGTGAAAGTGCTGACTTTAGCATACTATTAGCCCATAGACCTGAGTTAATGAAGGTTTATGCAAAATTTGACTATGATTTAATATTTTCTGGTCATGCTCATGGTGGTCAATTTCGTTTTCCCTTTATAGGTGGTTTGTTAGCTCCAGGTCAGGGATTATTTCCCAGATATGATTCCGGTCTTTACAAACAGGGCAAGACAATGATGATTGTTAGCAGAGGTT
>JAGXHX010000055.1 GCA_024635955.1 Bacillota bacterium | reverse complement strand
TTTGAATATTGATAAATGCTATCAACAAGGATATAACCACACTACTTAGTATGAAGTTTAAACCATAAATATATATTTGTACTATTATTCCTATTAATGGAGGTATTGAAAAACTAAAGAGTGAATAAAATATTCTTTTTTCTATTATTTTGCGATTTCTTATAATCAATATGAAGGTTAACATCAATAAAATAAATGTTATGGATACTGACAATAAAAATAATGGACCTCTATGATAAATATTATTTTGATCAATATAATAGAACCAACCAAAAAACTGAGTTAAAACAACCATTACAACATTTAACATATTTACGAGTACCAATAATGGAATAAATTTTTTAGTTTTTTTCTCATCTCTATATATATTGTAGTGAGCATATAATATCCATATAGATACAAGTATTGGACTCATTAAAAAGATAACAAAATTCCCTACTTGATTAAATATAATATAGTGAAAATTAACATTACCATCAAATCTGCTCAAAGTCTCAAAAAATAGTAATATCATAGTTATTTGCATCAATAATGTAAATAATTTATTACTAAACAAGACTTTATCATTCCATTTCTTCGACATATAATAAATAACTATCAATATAATAAGAGAATAAATATTTAAAAAAGTATTGTTTAATAAAGTCATATTATTCTCCCTTCATTATTTACTATAACTAAGAATTCTATTTACGAATAATTTCTACTTGATCATTCAACAAGTTAATCATTATACGTAATTATCTTATACAAAAATTATACCATTTTTAATAAAAATATTACAATATAATCTGATATAGTCTAGATTTTGCTATTTTAATTTTTTAAATTGAAATATGCCTTTATAAAGCACCAGCACTATTTCAAATATATTAATGCCAACTATTATAACCACAATCCAATTTTTAATATTTTGCAAAATGTTCAAAATATTAAAATCTAGTTTCGCATATTTTGATATTTCTGTTGTGAAATTTGGATTCCAAAGATTATTATCTGTAATCATTATTAAAGTAAATATTGTGGCCACTATTAATATACTTGAGTGTATTATAGCATGTTTAAGTGTCCATTTTCTGTAGTAAATTTTTAGAACTTCCCTTAGGATACTTAATATGAATATTCCAATAATTAAAATCCTATAACCTTGTAAAACTGCTATATTGAATATGGGTATTGTTACTAAATCTTTACCTACTTTGAAATATGCGGCAAAAATCTCTGGTGCAGAAAAAAGTAACCCAAAAAATATTGAAAAGAAAATAGTTGTGATTATTATACTAAAAATTGGTTCTGACAAAGGTATTTCTGTTTTCTTATCTGGTAGCTGAGGCAATTTAGTTAGATTCCATTCATTTTTTTCTAAATAACTATCTTCTAAGGTAAAGTTTTTTCTTTCAACTATCATAAAGATTATAGTCGTCCAAGCAAAAGCCTGTAAAGCACCAGAAAATATAGCGGACAAATAATTTGTTGTTACAAATGTCTGATTTGCGGTGAATATACTGCCTACTAATAAGGCTATTGATATTCCACCAATTACTGCACCAATTACTATTTTCAGTACAAATTTATATAGCTCATAATATTTTGGTCCTATAATATAGCGTTTTGTCCCTCTATAATTATCAGCCAATTTTTCTGGATCACCTAGTTCTAAAATTGCTTTCTTCGCTTTTTCTTCATTTGTAGCAGCACTTTGGTTTTGTTCTATCATTTCATCGATATTAGCTTTAAGTTCTTTTTCAATTTCTGCTTTTTGTTTTCCTGAAAAGCTTTTAGTTACTGCATATATGTATCTGTTTACTATTTCCATTTTTTTCACTCCTGACTTTTTAGTATATTTTCCATATTTTTAGCAATTTTGAACCATTCTTTACATAATTCATCATAGACTTTTCCCCCATTTTTACTAAGTTTATAATATTTTCTTGGTTTTGAAGCATTTGTATCCCAGGTGCTTTCTAAAATATTTTGTTTTTCTAGTCTTCTTAATAAAGGGTAAAGTGTTCCAGGTTCAACTGGTACGCCTTTTTCATCAAGAGAAACCACAAGTGAATAGCCATATTGGGGAATATGCAACTGACTTAGAACACTTAGTATTATATTACCTCTTCTTAGTTCTTGTACTAAGCTATTATATATTTCATCCGTTAGTTTATTTTCCACTTCATCACCTCCTAATTTGATTATACTGTGTGCTCTACACTATTGTCAATACATGATTAATATAAAAATGAAATCCCACAAATATAACTTTGTGGGATTTCATTTTTATTCTTATTTATTTTATTTCTTTTACTCTACCAACTATGCCACTTTCTAGCATTACTTTGATTCCATGATGATGCTCTGGTGAGTTTGTCAGAATCTTTTGTACTATCCCAAGTGTCAACTTGCCACTTTTCTGATCTTGTTTTTGAACTACTTCTACTTCTTTTCCAATTTTAATATTACTTCTTTTAGTTCCATCCATTTTCTATCTCCTTTATTGTTTAGGGCCATTAGAATTTTTTTCTGGATATTTTATATATATATCTCTTTGTGGAAATGGTATTTCAATTTCATTTTCTTCAAACTTTTCTCTTACAGTTTCTTGTAAATCATATAAAACTGGCCAAAAATCGTTAGTATCTACCCAGACTTTAAAATCATAATCTAAAGCATTATCTCCATGTTTAATAAGTCTTATCAAAGGTTCAGGTTCACTTAAAATTTTATCATGATTCTTTGCTATTTCATTTAACACCTTTTTAACTTTTTCAACAGTACTGTCATAACTGGCGCTGAAAACTAAATCTATACGTCTAATATTTTCTGATGTGTAGTTAATTATACTTGAGTTTACTATCTTTGAATTAGGAATAATAATTTTTCTATTATCAACTGTCATAATCTGTGTGAATAGCATTTTTATTTCTGTTACAGTACCTGAATTTTTATCACATTCAATATATTCACCAACTATAAAAGGTTTGGATATCAATATCATAATTGCTCCTGCAAAGTTAGCTAAATTACCTTGTAGTGCTAAAGCGATTGCTAATCCAACTGCACTTATCATGGCAATGAATGTTGTAATAGGCACGCCCAATACACCCAATATTATAATAATATATGAAGCATATAATAGAAATTTTATTAGACCACTTAAAAAGCCGGATACTGTAGGGTCAATTTTTTCTATCACTTTTGATTTGTTAAATATAAACATTAATATTTTTATAAAAATAAAGCCTACTAAAGCTACTATTATAAATTTTACAATATTATTCATATTATCTGTTATTAATTTTAAGATTGAATTCATATTTACCTCCCTTAACTATAGTTATTATATCACATTTGATTTTCTACTTTGTATATTACTTGTATATTAAAACAGTTTAATGTAATATATTTATATATTACATATATTTATTATTAAATTTAAAGGTGATAGCTATGCTAAAAAAACCAAAAAATAAGACCAAAGGTTTTACATTAATTGAAGTTATTGTTGTAGTAGCTATTATTGCTATTATGATTGCTTTTACTTTGCCAACTTTTGTAGGCTATATAGGTAAAACGAAGGTAACTGTTGATAAGTAAACCGTTAATGTGCTTAATAAAGTTACCACCATATATTCAACCGGACTGCCTAATCCAAACCCATTTGAAAATGGTCAAAATAGTGATTCTGTCTTACTACAAATTCTCGTTGATGACGGTTTTTTTACTAAAAAGCCAGTGCCTCAACAAAAAGATTATTCTTTTAGATGGTCCTATGTTGATAAAATTTGGACTTTAGGCAAGACTGTACAAATTATTAATTATGATCTAACTTCTGCAGAGGTTCTCATAGGTACAGGTGGATATAAGGGAATGATAATGAATTATTCTGGTATTAGAAATGATATTTCTATACCTAACTCAATGAACGGCGTTACTTTAGTTGGTATCTATCAGGACGTATTTAGTAATAAAAATCTTTATTCTGTGTCTTTTCCTATCAATAGCAATATAAATAGAATCCATGCAAGAGCCTTTAAAGACAACAATATTACTGAAATAATACTTCCAGAAAGTTTGACCAGAATCGACTTTGGTGCATTTCTAAATAATAAAATTACTAAAGTGAAAATTGGTTCAGGTGTATATTTAGAAACTAAAGTATTTCAAAATAATGATACTTTTAAAGCAGCTTATACTACTAATGGGGCAGGTACCTATGTATTTATTGGTGGCAAATGGATTAAGCAGTAATTAAATATTTTTTTGTTTTCAAATTTTTGGACGAGGTAATACTATCACTCGTCCTTTTTTAATATATTATTTTCATTAGCTGTTCTATCATATATGATACATGCAACTTTCCCGCAAATAATACCTAGAACAATACCAGCTAGAACATCACTAGGATAATGCATGAATAAGTAAATTCTTGATAATCCTATCATAGTTGCTATAGTCCAAAATATAAGTAAATATTTTTTTAAATATTTACTTAATACAAAAGCTGCAGCAAATGAGGTAGTAGTATGACCTGATGGTAATGAATATGATGTTAATCTATTAATTAATAATTTTACAGTCGGAAAATCTGTTGATGGTCTTGGCCTTTGGATAATGTTCTTTAAGATAACCTCACTTAATATTGCACTAATAATTAATGCTAGTATTGTAATAAAACCAATCTTTCGTGTTTTTTTATTTAGCATTAATAAAATAGCTATTATTATCCAAATGATACTATTGTTCCCAAGAATCGTAAATAGTATCATTATTGTATCTAATATCTGATTGTGCAAGTTCTTATAAATAAAAAATATTATCATTTTATCTATACTATAAATTTGTTCCAACATTTATAAATCTCCAATATTTCAGTCCTTGTATATATTTTTTTATATATGAAATTAAGTCTATATTTAATTGTATAACAAAAAGTGGCTTAGAGTAATCCTCTAAGCCACTTTTACTTTTATACTTATAATTTTATCTAAAATTTCTAGCGTTTTATTTTATTTCCAGGGTAGCTCATCATTCCACCTTTGACATTGACTACTTTAAATCCTAGTTTATCAAGATATTTGCTTGCTCTACCACTTCTTGATCCAGATTGACAGATTAAATAGTAAGTCTCATCCTTTTTTAGATATTTATCTGCATCCTTTATCAAAGTATTCATTGGTATGTTCTTTGTTGATTTTAACATACCTTGAGCACACTCGTATTTCTCTCTGATATCAATAATATTTGCCTTACCTATTAAAGAGTCTAATTCATTTGCACTTACACTTGCTACTTGTTTTCCAAATCCAAACATCTTACCTCCTAATTGATAAACTTCTTCAGTGCTTTAATGCCCTGTAAGTCTATTGCCTTTTTTGTAATCTTTAATGAATTCATTTCATTACTCCTTTGATACTCTTATAATATTTTCTAATTATAATTATATCAACTTTTAAGCAATGTTCTGTGATTAAGTCACTTAGCATCTAATACTCTATTCTATTCCTACCATTTTTCTTTGCTAAATATAGTTTTTCATCAGCTTTTTGGATTAAGTCATCAATACTGTCTGTACTATTTGGTATTAGACTATAAATACCAAAACTAGCGGTTATTTTAATTTTACTGCCTTCAAAAATAATATCTTTTTCCTCTATTGTTTTTCTCATTGATTCAATAGTCTTTAAACTTATTTCTAGATCAGCTCCTGGCAAACAAATTAAAAACTCTTCACCACCAAATCTGCCTATCCAGTCACTTGTTCTACTTAGACATCCTTTTAGTGTATCTACGAATATTTTTAATACCCTGTCGCCTGCTAGATGACCGTATATGTCATTTACTTTTTTAAAGAAATCGATATCGGCAATAACAACTGATAAATTTTGTTCTGACAACATTGTATTTATGAGATCTACAGGTAATTTTTCATTTATATATCTTCTATTATATAATCCAGTTAATGTGTCTTTTAATGCTAGCTTATTCAGGTTGTCTATCAAAGAATAGATTTCTGATTTATCCTCGGATTGCCCTTCTGCTTTATCAAAAATTAAGCTATCGGTGGCATCTTTTAATAGTTCTATAACTACCCGTCTATCTTCAACTTCGTAGGGTATAGCAGTTACCATAAATATTGCATCACTATTATATTCGAATTTAACATATGTATTGTTTTCGTTATAAGCACGAATTGATACACAATTATCGCAAACTTTATTTTTTCCCCAGAAGTCAAAGCAATTTAGTTTTTCAACTGCACTGTCATCTTTATTGTTGGTTAAGATTTTTTTATTTAATGGGTCCACTATTCTAATGCTTTCATAGGTTTTTTCAAAAACATCTAGTTTTTCAAGTATTGCTTTTATGTTAAAATCATCCATTTAATATTCCCCTTAAAATATATGTTAATATAATAATTATTTGATTTATGCACCTAACCAAGGTATGAAGAATAAGAAAATGGCAAACCTTAAAAAAATTGTTATAAATAGAGCAATTCCGCCAAAGATAATACCAATGTTACCTATGCTCATTCCTGGCAGATTCTCTTTTTTCATCTTTTGTTTTGCTAGAATACCACATATAATTGCGGCTATTCCTAATACAGAAACAAATCCGAAGAAACTAACAATTCCTATTGATTCAACAAAGATACCTAACAAGAAAGATAGTACTATTAGGATAAGGCTACTAACGCCAAGAAATAATGATACTATTGCTATTTTAGGTATTTGTTTGCTATTTTGACTGTAATTTTCATTCATTATAATTCTCCTATCAAAGGTAGCATTCTTTAATAATCTCTTTTAGTAATTTATTACAGAAACTTCAAAATATGCTTGTGGGTGGATACAAGCCGGACATTGATTTGGAGCCCATTCACCTTCATGAATGTAACCACAGTTTGAACATTTCCATGAAGTTTTACTTTCTTTTTTGAATACCATGCCTTTATTTATGTTTGATGCTAATTTTCTATATCTAGATTCATGATGTTTTTCTACTGTACTAATCATTTTGAAAGCATCAGCAACTTCAGTAAAGCCTTCTTCTTGAGCAATTTTACCAAAGTTATTATATAAGTTTGACCATTCGTCCTTTTCCCCATTTGCTGCCGCAATTAGATTCTCTTCAGTATTACCTTGAGCTACTGGATAAGAGGCATTTATTTCTATCATTTCTGGTAATTCGCCTTTCATTCCTTCTAATATTAGTTTATAGAATCTTTTTCCATGTTCCTTTTCATTCTCTGCTGTTTCTAAAAATATGTCTTTTATTTGCTTAAAGCCTTCTTTGTCCGCAATTGACGCATAGTATGTGTATCTATTTCTTGCTTGAGATTCACCTGCGAATGCTTTCATTAAATTTTCTAATGTTTTTGTTCCTTTTAAATTTTCCATTGATAATCCTCCTGTACTTAATTTAATATTTTATTCAAATATACACTTATATTATAACATGAACAAGATTTATTTTTTTCATCATCCTTAATTACATCTATGTTCTATTTACTTTGACAAGATTTTCATAAATATTCTTCTTGCCCTTTATTATATCATTTAAAATTAATGAACCGGCAACAGAATAGCAAGTGCCATTCCCCTCATATCCTAGTAGATAATACAAGTTAGGGTTTATAGGATCTCTGCCTATAAAAGGCATACCATCCTTCGAACCATAAAATAAAGCATTCCAAGCATATTGTATGTCAATATGTAAGTGAGGAAATATGTTTTCAATTTTCCTAGCTATTTTCTCTGCCTTTTTCATTATTTTTTTTTCATCATAAACAATCTCATTTATCTCTTCATCTAGACCACCAGCAATAATTCTATTGTCAGGAGTAGACCTGAAATAAAGATAAGGAATATTCGTCTCCCAAATCATAGCATTATCTTTCCAAAGATGTTCATTCATAGGAAATGAGCAAAAGGCATAAGTTCTGTATGTGATACATTTATCCTCTATAACAGGATAAATTTTAGTATACCCTGTGCTAAGGATAATGCTTTTGTAATTTATCTTATGTCCCTCTTTTGTATGGACTTGCTTGTCCATTATTCTATCAAGGTCTATTTCTGTGTGCTCGTAGTATTTAACGCCTTGAACTATATTCTTTTTTGTTAAAGCTTGAACAAGCTTAAAGGGATTTACCTCTGCATCGTGCCAAGTTTTAAGGGCAGCAGTTTTATTTATATTATATTTCTCTTTTAGTTCATCATTTTCTAAAAACTCTACAGGAAAGTCAAATTTACTAAGGTATTCATAGTCTTTAAATAATAACTTTCGATCTTTCTTTTCAGAGGCATAATTTATACTATCCCTTAATCTATAGTCTGTTTCACTCTCTAGTTTATCAATAATTGTTGTAAGTTTGTCCATAGCTTCAAGGCACATCTTATAGAATAGAACCCCATCTTCAAGACCTTTCTCTTTAATAAGCTTACTTATTCTTTTATCACTACTATATTGTAACAATCCTGTATTAGCTGCTGTACTTCCATGACCAATCTTGTCCTTATCAATAACAGTTACTTTAAGTCCATTTGAGGATAGAATATAGGCACACAAAGCACCAGATATTCCAGCACCTATAATAAGTATATCTGAATTAATATTATGACTTAATTTTTCAAAGTTGAATTGGGATGTTAATGTTTTATCCCAATATGTATTACCAGCGTATAAATCCATAAGATCTCCTTGAAAGTATTATTGGAGATATGACAAATAATGCACCCTACGTATTTCAAACGTAGAATGCCTTATTTGTCATATCTCCTTAATTAATTTTATTATTTCTTAAGTTTTTTAATTTCTTCTTCAACTTCTTCAGCACCTTCAGAATAG
Source organism: Bacillota bacterium (assembly GCA_024635955.1). Classification (GTDB taxonomy): domain Bacteria; phylum Bacillota; class TC1; order TC1; family TC1; genus WTXA01. The sequence goes on along the minus strand of JAGXHX010000055.1, from coordinate 13,555 downwards.
AATTTATCTTCATCGGGAGCAAGTTCTTTAAGCAATCTCAAAAACTCACCAGCATGAACTATTTCTTCATCAGCAATATCTTTTAGTACTGCAATAGCAAGTTTATTATCAGTAGATTCTGCTAATTGCATATAAAGTTGTACAGCTTCATATTCTGCAGCTATCATGAATCGTATTGATCTAATAAGTTCTTGGTCACTAATTTTATCACTTTTAGCAAGTCCAGAAAATGGATCTCCAAAATTAGGCATATTTTTCACCTCCTTAATAATTTTTATTTTTATTCTCTACCTTCTCAAGATATTCTTTTAAAGCAACAGCATTATTATGCGTTTCATCTTTTGCTGCATATATCAAAGTGACTGTGTAGTTTTCCTGTTTCCCGATAATTTCCTGAATCAATACTTCTGAATTTTGTAATTCTTCAAAATATTTTTGTTTAAATTCAAGCCATTTCGATTCCTTATGGGAAAACCACTTACGTAGAGAGTTGCTAGGTGCAACATCTTTGAGCCATTTATCAATCATAGCCTTAGTCTTACTAACACCCCTAGGCCAAAGTCTATCCACCAGTATCCTGTAACCATCGCTTTCTTCATAGTTATCATAAGCTCTTTTTAATTTAATCAAATTTTACCTCCAAATCACATTAATTAAAGCCGAAGATATAAGTCTTCAGCTTTAATTAATGTTTTAAGAATAACTATTTTAATTCTTTTAATTTTTCTTTCATTTTATATTCGTGCAAAGACTCGAATTCATCAAATAGATTCTCGACTTGTTCTTTAGATAAAACCTTTCTAGCTAATGGTATTAAGTCTTTTTCTTCTTCTCGCATATGAAGTTCTATAAGTTCTTTTAATACTTCAAATTTTGCATTCCAAGTTTCATCCTCTACTGAAGTTATTTCAACAATATTAAATTGATAAATTGCCAAATTATGTTCTTCTATCATTTCTTTAACAATTTCTTTATTTTCCTCATTTACTATTCCTTTTACTACAGGAAAAAGTATATTTTCTTCAGCATAATGATGACCATATATTTTCGCATAGAGTTCTTTAAATAATTTATTTTTATCTTTAGTTTTACTTTCTGTAATTTTATTCATTAATTTTTTAAACTCTTCATGTTCTCCCTTAATGTGAATCAATATATCCATAATTTTATTCTCCATTCAATATATTTCTTTTTATAACTAGATTTTATACCTACTATTTTTCTTTGTCAAATTTGACCTCTCTCACTATTAATAACAAGGATCAAGATTTAATTACTATTATTTATGAACGATATTGAGGGTTGGAAATTCAGTAATATTAATAGTAGCAGATGCTAATTCAACCAAACCATCACTATTGCTTATCGCTCTTAATATTTCTGAGAATAATTCGTCTTGTACTGTTCTTCTTTTCCTAAAATTAACCACATAACGGACCGTATATTCAACCCAATTATCTGTAATTATCAAAGTTACCTTTGTATCTAAACTAGCATTTTCTATAGCGTATTCACGAACCATCTCATCCCAGTATTTTTGTGAATCAATAGCGTACTCTCCGGTTATTCTGTCAGCAATATCTTTTAAAAGCTCTCTTGCTCGATCATAATCACTTCCAAACTTTATAGGGATTTTAATTTCATTCCATAAGAAAGGAAAATCGGCAGAATAATTAAATACAGGTTCCTTGAATACGAAGCTATTAGCAATCCTAACAATTCTACCATTATATAAATCCGCATCGATCCAATCGCCTAATTCCATAACTGTTGTTCGCAAAATTCCTTGATCAATCACGTCTCCTTTGATCCCTCCAACCTGTACTCTGTCACCAGGTCTGTAAAAATCTCCAGCCATTATGGCTATCCATCCAGCGATACTAGCTATTACTTCTTGGAGAGCAAATGCTATACCCACACTAGCTACTCCAAGAGCAACTGCTATTCCACCCAATCGGTCATTATATATTCCCAATACTAAAAGTATAATCAAAACATAACCAACAGCATTAATTATTTTTTTGGTTTTATACCAATTATCAGCTTTGATACGTTTACTTAAACTTCTCTTGCTTATTTGCACCAAAATAAGTATAACTATTAATCCAATAATTATTAATAAAATCTTAATAAAATTAGGATTGTTTGTAATTCCCTTTAGTATATTCACCATAATTTTCTTCCTCCATAGTCTTCTTTAATATAAATGGTGTATTTTATGATAGCACTATATTTTTATTTTATTTATATTTTCTCAAACCTGCCAAGAAGTAGTCTAGATTTTGAATATCTTCATCAACTATAGGTCTAGATAATTGTTTCATTATTGATTCTTTATCATCTCCTATTTTATCTGCTAATAAGCCTATTTCTTTTAACATATTGGTAATTTTAATAAATTCTTTTTTAGGAAATGGTCTATCTGCATGAGATAAAACATAATAATCTACATCATAAGATAGAAGCTTCTCTATTAAAGGAATTAAACTTTCAGTAGAGTAACTCCAATCTCCATGGTATAAATCTACAAATAAACAATCTCCAATGAAAAGGATTCTATCTTCTATTATTTGTACAACACTTGAATCTATTGAATGTTCTCCTCCGACATGATCTATTTTACAGGTAATATTACCTAAATCTATAATAACCCCATCTTCATAAGTAATATCTGGTGCTTTTAAATTTAAAATTCTAGGTTCTTTTAATTCTTCTTGTATTTTTTCTTTGCAAAATACAATTTCAGTTCCATTTTCCACTCTTTCTTCTAAAGCTTTATCGCTCCAATCTAAATGAAGCATTTTTTCTACTTCTATTTTAGTTTCAATATGAGCAAATGTGGGCATATCCATCTCTGCAATTCCAAAAACATGGTCCCAATGCCAATGTGTTATTACTAAATATCTTCTTTTAGGTAAACTTAACTTATCTATTTCATTTAAAAATTCTCTTGCATGATTTTTAGAATTTCCACTATCTATTATAAGGACACTTTCACTGCCAACTATTGCAGCTAATATTGGTCTATCTGTTTTTTCTACAGGTGGTAGCTCAACTAATTGAAATCCTCCCAATTCAAATATTCTTATTTATCTATTTTTTTCTTTGCATAGAGTCAATAAGTTGGAATATTTCAATATTTTTTGGTATATCTGTCATATCATGACCATAGTGAACATATCTAAGTATTCCCTCTTTATCTATTAGCATCTGAGCTGGCATTCTTCCCAGTTTAAAAAGATTTACTTTCTGACCATATAGTTTTAGAACAGTATGTTTTTCGTCTGGAATTCCATGGAATTCAAGACCATTTTCTTCCCAATAGGCTTTAAAACTCTCTGTATCTTCAGGACCCAAAACTACTATTTCTGTATTTCTTTTTACAAATTCATCATAATCTTGATGCAACTGCATCATATGCTTTCTGCAAAAAGGTCACATAAATCCTCTATTAAATACTATTAAGACATTTTTCTTGGATCTAAAATCAGATAGTTGTAACTTATTTCCTTTATAATCATTCATTACAAAGTTTGGTGCTTTCTGGTTCACTTCAACACTAGCCATATTTACCATCTCCTCACTTATTATTTTTTAGATTATTTTAAATTTGATTGTTTCTTTTCTGTAATAAATTAGATATTTATTTAATAACTTCATTATAACCTATTCATTCCAATTATTAAAAGAATAATAGTATAAATAACCATACAAGTTTACATAATTTTGATATACTTAACATCATGTAAGGGTTTAACAAAGGAAGAGGTGAGGTCGTTGAGTCCATCAATATGGATAGCAATATATTTACCATTGCTTATAACATTAATTATTATAATTCCCCAACAACAAGAAATACAAAAAGCAGTATTATTAAAAATCAAAAAAAGAAAGGGTGTAATAACCATGACAAATGAAATGATTAAAAAATATATAGGACTTAAGTGTAAACTTTCTACAGGTACATATGGAACAAATATAGTAGGGACAATCTTAGAGATAAATGAGAACTGGATTGAAGTTGAAACTAGAAAAGGCAAAGAACTAATAAATGCTGATTTTGTTCAAAATATTAAAGTAAAATAAATTTATTTAAAACTATATAAAATGCTATCGATATACGGTAGCACTTTATTTTTAATTTGCTTTTAAGTTGTTAAACCAAGTAATACTGATTAACTGTACTATTAATATTTTTTTGAAAGCCAATAATATATCAAAATATATAATAATGTTTGTACCGCGGCAATATTGCAAAGGACTATTGCAATATCATTCATACCAAAAAACATAAGAATGATTCCAAAAAAAAGTTCTGCAAAAACTGTAATCAAAAATGTAAATCTACCGCTTTTTTCAGCCAGCATGATAAATCTTTCTTCTTTTTGTCCCACTTCAAACTTTTTAAGCAGGATAGGATCTTTTGATATTCTTAAAAACTGTATGATTTTAAGAATAACTACAATAATAAGTCCACTTGCAAATCCTGTAATGTAAGTATCATTATTACCTTTAAAAATATTTGTAAATAATAGTACAATTCCTGTAAATGCTATAACTGTAGACCAAAGCAACTTCTTTTTTATAGTTTTCATAAATTATTTTCCTCCTCATAAATAAAAATTTCTTCAATACTCATTTTAAAATAGCGAGCAATTTTAAAAGCCAAAATAATCGATGGATTATATCGGCTATTCTCTAAGGATCCTATTGTTTGTCTAGAAACTTCAAGTATATTTGCCAGTTCTTCTTGTTTTATTCCTTGTTGTTTTCGTATTTCCTCTAAACGATTTTTCATATTTATGCCCTTTCTATGTCAAGTTAGCTTTCCTTAATAGAATTTTATCATTTACTCCCGTTAATATCAAGTTAGCTTTCCAAATATGAAGACCATATTAAAGATTTATTTAGGAGTATATAGTTTTCACAACATTTTCTCACCATGGTTACCTACCCTATATTATCAAACTAATAAAAATAAACCTTGAAAGAATTAACTTTCAAGGTTTATATAAATATTAATATTTTTAAATTATCTTTAGCTTATCTTTGTTGATCTTACAACAATGGTTCACGACTTCTGTCTTTCATCCACAATAGTGCACCTAGACCTATAATACCCGAAACCAACATATAGATTGCAGGAAACCATATAAGACCTGTCTTAGCAATCAACCAGGTGACGATCATAGGTGTAGATCCCCCTATTATTCCCATACCCACATTAAAGGATATTGAATAACCAGATAGTCGATCCCGAGTGGGAAATAACTCGACGAATATAGTCGGTGTTATCCCACTCAATACGGATATTAATACAGCAAAAGTCAATTGTATAATAATTACAGATATTAAACTTCCTCCTCTCGCCCATAAAAATAGAGGAATTGATAGAATTGCAATCGCTCCAATACTTATTGCAGAAAAATGAGTCCTCCTAATATACTTATCTGATATCCATGCCATTAAAGGAATAAGTAGGGTTAACAATATGGTAGCCACTGTATTGATTTTCATCGCATTATCTAGTGCGAACCCTGTATATTCGCTTAACCAGGTTGGAAGATAGACCATTGAAAGATAAAAAAGTGCACCATATCCTGATGCAAAAAGCATTCCTTGAACTACTTCTTTAGTATTGTTAAAAAAAGCTTCTTTAATTGGTGAAAAATTTTTTTGGGACTTGGCATGTTCTACAAAATGTTGAGACTTTGGGAGGTTTTTTCTTAACATAATGGCAGCGGTACCTAATACTCCTCCCAGAAGAAAAGGGATTCTCCAACCCCAGGCATTAACAGCATTAGTACCCAGTAAACTTGTAACCAGAGTCGCCATGAGAGAACCCATAAGCATACCTATTCCGCTACCAACATTACTCCAGCTTCCAGATAATCCTCTTTTAGAAGGAGCAGAGGTTTCAACCAAATAAGTAACTGAACTGGAAAATTCTCCCCCAACAGATAATCCTTGCATCAATCTCATAATAATCAGCAAAATTGGTGCTAAAATACCAACACTGCTATAAATTGGCAATATCCCGAGCCCAAATGTGGGAACCATCATAAAGATTACTGATATGAGCATGGTCCGACTTCGTCCGACTGTATCTCCCAACCATCCAAATACTGCTGCTCCAATTGGCCTCATAACAAAACCAACCGCAAAAATTCCATATGTAGAAAGTAGGGATAACAACCTCGACTGATCTGGAAAGAAAAGTAAAGAAATAATTGTAGCCATATATCCATAAAGTGCAAAATCATACCACTCCATGACATTTCCTATAATGCCCGCAACTATTACTGATCTACGTTTATCTTTTGTTAAATTTTCTAACAATTTTTCTCCTCCTTTAAAAAGATTATTTATTATTAATTAAAACATTGTTTATTAGTGATTTGCTCTATTTGGATTTCTCAGCTAAAGCGATTTCAACCGGTAATCCCCAAACTGACATTTCTTTTGATTTGCTAATAACAAATCCTTCATTTTTAAGGACTTGTTGTAAATTTATTGGTCTGCAGTCCACATATTCCGGGAACTTTTTTTGCCCCCAGGCATAAAGTCTTGATATAATACTTGGTTTCTTATTTTTTTTCAACATTGACACGACGCATATCCGTCCATTTATTCGAAGAATTCTTTTACACTCTTCAAGAATGGTAATCATCTGTGTGTCACTAAATAATTCTAAAGTAAAACTCATAAACACAGCATCAAAATAATCTGAATTGAAATTCATCATTGTGGCATCTTCATGTTTTAAAACCACTCGATCCAATAAACCTGCTTTATCGACTTTGACTTTGGCAATATCTAACATCCCTTGTGAAATATCAACTCCAATAATCTTGCCAGATTTACCGACTGACTTGGCCATGGATAGAATGGAATTACCAGTTCCAAATCCTATCTCAAGAATCTGTTCCCCTTCTTTTGCGTTCAATATATTTAATCCTTTGTTTTTTATCTTCTTTTCACCTGATCCAGATATAAAATCATACCATTTACTTAATTTATTATAACTTTGTTCACTCATTTATAATCCACCTCAGTTTCTAAAGTCTCATTTTGTAGTTCTGGTATAAATAATTAAAAGCCTATCTTTCCAAAATTCATCTACTAAAATTATAACATTAATAGTCTTTAAGGTTAACAATATGCCAGAATATTAAAAACTTTCTAGCTGTTGATAAATAACTTTTTCATGCTTATTTATATTTTTTTATTTTCAATAATATGATAAACTTGTTTAAAACTATGAATGAGTTTTTTTGAACAAATAAATGAAGATAATGGTGTAATATGAAAAGAAAAAGAATAGAAATTGAAAAAGAAACAATATACACAATGGTAAATATTTACTGCAAAGGCCAAAAACATGATGAAGTATTATGTGATGATTGTGATAAACTTATAAACTATGCAAATCAAAGACTTGATCAATGCAAATTTGGAGAAAACAAAACCTTCTGTTCAAAATGCACTGTGCATTGTTTTAAACCAGATATGAAGGAATCCATTAAGAAAGTTATGAAATACTCAGGACCTAGAATGATACTACATAGCCCGATTATAACAGTAATGCATTTTCTGCAAAAATAAGTAAAATTAATAAGGTGATTCCTAATACTAGTGAATCACACAGTTAAGGAGTCTTTTCTATATTTTAACATTTAATGACGGCTTTTTTCAATAAGATGATTTTGATTGCTCCCTCTTACCTCAACTTTGAAAATATTCAACAAATATTTTGAGGTCATGTATTAAAAAACATATTAATTTTCAGAAATAAAATCCGAAAAATCCATAGTCAGCACCATATCAAGTTCATTTGATTCTGCCAAGGTCTCAATGAACAAAAATGCAAATATAGGATATTTATGAAAATCAATTATTCTCAATTCAAGTACCTTCCTGAATCTTTCTGATAAAGCAGAGTAATCAAAACTTTTAATATTTTCTGTTTGGACGCCTTTTGGAATGTCAACTAAAACAAGACTGTACACTTTCCCATCCTTATCTCTCAAAATATCGTTCCATTCAGGTTGCTTATCATTTAAGTAGTACTCATAAGTATTGATCCCATAAGCAAAATACGCGATATCAGTTACACACCATCCTGCAAATCTCATTGGGTTGAATTCAATCGGAGTTATCTTACCCTCTTTGTCTATACGAACTTCAACATGAACCGGAAAGTTTGAAAAACTGGCAATATTGCCAATACTTTCGAGTATTTTTCCGAATTTCTCCACATGTTCTAGAATAATTTCCTTTGAAGTATAATATGCCCTGTCGCTTACATCAGTGTCTGATAGAAAAGAATGTTTAAGTATATTCAAAATAATTGGCTCGCCTAAAGAATTATAGTATGCATCAATAGCGAACTCATCTCCTTCAATACATTCCTCAATTATGAATTTGGTAGAATTCATAACCTCTTCTGGATATAGACCCTCTACTGACTTAATATCCTGAATCAAAAGTTCTACAATTTCTTTCCAATTCTCATCACTAGTAACCTTGTATACACCAATACTAAAAAACCCTATTGAAGGTTTTATTATAAAAGGTTTTTTCAAATTGGTGACATCTAAATTAGAAATATCTTTAAAGTCTACTTCTTGAAAATAGAAATCAGGGTATAATGGTTTAATCATCTGTCTAAATTTCACTTTATCTTTACAAAAGTCTATATATTCTGGGATTTTTGTTTGATCTAAATTTTTGGTTATCCAGTTTATTGAATTTTCAGAATTACAATATATTTTCAAAGGATTTTGTTTTCTGGCCACAGCAAGAAATTCATCCTCACCAAGTACATTTAAATTCTTACTTTGTGTGTGATCAAAAATGTGTCCATTATCTAAAACAGGTATCTTCATATCTTCCGCCGTTTTTCTCAAAAAATCAGATACATATGGTTTGTCTAATATAAGCATAAATTACTCCTTCTTTCTTTATTTATTTACTATCACAATATTAATTAAAAAAGGGAGCTGAAAAACTATTTTCAGTTCCCTTTTATTATTATATACTATTTTGGATTCACCATAGACATTAACAAGTAACTTTGTTAGTTCCTGCATATGTTTTTTATGCCTTTGGAGGTGTTCCTTCTTCGTTTGCTACAACTGCATCAATTTGAATTAAAGCATCTTCAAGTATAGCTGAAACTCCAACTGTTCTACGAGCTGGTACTCCGCCTGGGAAGAATGTTGAGTAAACTTCATCTACAGCATCCATATCAGCAATATTTTTAAGGAATATATTTACTTTAACTACATCTTTCATAGCATGGTCAATACTTTCTACAATTGTCTTGATATTTTTCAAACACTGAATAGCTTGCTCTTTTACTCCACCAGCTACTATTTTACCAGTTATTGAATCAATTGGTAATTGAGCTGAAAGATGATTGTAATGAGAAAAAGCTACAGTTTGTGTAGATAAGGCACTTATTGGTGCATTTTTAGTATTGTTTGCTTCAATAATAAGACCATGTCTGTCTTCAACAGCTTGTGGAGGTGTACCATCACCGTGTGATACTACAGCTTCGATTTGTACTAAAGCTCCCAAAAGTAAATCTGCAACTGCAATTGTTGTACGTGCAGGTACATAAGCTACTGCTCTAGCAATAGCTGAATCTGGGAAAAATGTTGTGTAAACTTCGTTTACAGCTTCAATATCAGATAGGTCTTTAAGGAAGATATTAATTTTAACAATATCATCAATAGGAACATCGATACTTTCTAAAATTGTTTTAATATTCTTCAAGCACTGTCCAGCCTGCTCTTTTACTCCACCAGTTACTAGTCTACCAGATTTTGGATCGATTGGTAATTGTGCTGTAAGATTATTGTAATGAGAAAAAGCCACAGCTTGATTAGATAATGCACATATTGGCGCATTTGCTGTGTTATTTGTAAGCTTAATAAGGTCTCCAGCTTGTGGTGCGTTTGGAATAGAACCTTCACCGCATGTAATAAGTGCTTCAATTTGCACTAAAGCCTCCATAGGTAAAGCTGAAACTGCTACTACAGTTCTTGTAGGAACATAGTATTGGAAGAATGTTTTATAGACTTCGTTTACTGCGTCAATATCTTTAATATTCTTAACGAATACAGTTATTCTAACAATGTCGCTCATAATATGATCAATACTTTTTAAAATTGCCTCGATATTTTTAAAGCATTGTACAGCTTGATCTTTTACTCCACCAGCTACTAATTTACCAGATTTTGGATCGATTGGTAATTGTGCTGAAAGATTATTGTAATGAGAAAAAGCTACTGTTTGTGAATATGGCCCGATATTTTTTGGAGCCTTTTCTGTATTTCTTGATAGTACTGCGTTATATCCGCTCATGATAATATTCCCCTTTAAAATAAATTTATTAATAGATATATTTGCAAAAAAAGATATCTATTAATAGAAGAATTATAATCTAACCAGCAGTAATTGTCAAGATAAGTATCATTTAATAGAAGTTATAATTTCAAAATATTACATTTATTTTTTTATACCAGGATATATAGTTTTCATAATAGGTTTCTTTCTTTCTAAATTTATAAGAATTAACAACCAAAATGAAGTATTCTCAATTAATAATTTCCCCTTTTTTATCTGCTAACTTTTTATGCCATTGGCTTAATTCCTCAGGTGTTAGTTTTGTCCAATCTTTTAATTCATCAATAATTTTCAACGGATTTTCTGATCTATATGAACGTGTCAAATTCCCCGGGAATTTTTTACCAGTAACATTTGGGTCATTTTCAAATTTCTCTGTTGGCTCTACTATATAAACTCTTTCTTTTCCATCTCCTTTTGCTAATCCTGCTGCAAGTCCTGCGCCATTAACAAGGGCTGTGAAATAAATGTGGTTTATTTTGAGTTCAGGCTGATAATTTGAATCCCTTCCTGCAGTTAGTAGATCACCTACCTGGAGATCTGCTCTTGTCCCATGATAAAAGGGTCCTTTATCAGATGGGGAAACTTTGTAGGTATTTGATATTTCATAATTTATTCTTGCCTTTTCAGAATCCCCAAGCGCCTTATAGCATTGGGCAATTTCTGTATATATGGATGGTAAGGCACTTTTTACGCTTTCATCATTTAGTTCTATCACATACTGCAAAGATTTTTCAAGCCATTTTAATTTTTCTGATATGTCTTTTTTCTGTCTAGCTAAAAAGTATGCTGCTATAAATCTTTCGAAGTCGTTTGTTGTTTCATTCCATGCCTTATTAAACTGTAACTCTGCTTCTTCTGGTTCACCCTTTTCTTCCATGACCATGCCTATCATACATAATTTTATAATATTGTTATTGGGATCAAATTGATTTTTCATCTATTTTTCCTCACTTATTAACTTTTTCTATATGTCATCTTATGATTTTATTTAAATTTGTTAATATAGAGACAAGCTATTCTTTTGTTGATATCCTATCTTTTTACCATATATTTAATGTGTATAGTCAATCATCTTGATTGATTCTCCAACTTTCTTTTCTATGGCAGCTTTCATTTGTTCTGCATGAGGGCATGGAAATCCTATAGGATTTCCTCTAGTAATACATGAAGCGAGGACTATGGTATCGGCGCCACGTTTTACCATCTCAGCTGCTCTAGTAACTGCTTTTTTGCCTGGACATCCTCCACAGGTATTTATCCCTACTAATTCTATTTCTTCCTCTATACCCTCAAAAGCTAGTTTCTTTTTATTCATTACCTTTAAGCATGTTGTTGCAGGGCACATATCCTCCGTCTGCATACATCTGATTAATCCAACTTTCATTTCTTAACCTCTCATTTCTTTGAATAATTTTAGATCTTATAATAACAAACTGTTCTTCATTTTTTCTTTAAAAAAGTATAATTAAAAAATTGTTCAAATTTTAATCCCAACTTTTCCATATATCTGGTACATAACCGATTGTTGCTTTTTTCCCATTTCGAACAACTGGTGTCTTTATTAACCTTTGGTTTTCTAGGATTTTTTCTTCTATATCTTCTTCTCTAAGATACTTGATCAATGCTAATAAGTCCTTGTCTTTGCAGTTCTGGTCAATTAGGTTTTCACATCCGCCAACTGCTTGTTTAATACTGCGCAGTTCTCCTTTGCTCATAGCTTTTTCTGTAATATTTATGAGTTGATATTTTATTCCACGTTCTTTAAAGTATCTTTCTGATTTCTTTGTATCGAAGCATTTGGGTTTCCCGAATATTTGTATATTCAATATATGTCCTCCATAAAATAATTTATATGCTATTATCTATTCAAATTATTATATTAATTTATTTTTTCTCCTTGAAATATATAGTTTTTTATATAAGACTCATATCTAGGCCTTTATTGCCCACCTTAATTTGGCAGAACGGGCACGGCTATTGGTATTGCATTCTTCTCCTGAAGGTCGAATTGGGGTAGGAGCAATTTCACTATAGATACCTTCTCTAAAAAAATGTTTGAAAGATTTTTTCACAAGCCTATCCTCACCAGAATGGAAGGATAGGATAGCTACACGACCACCTGGAGCAAGTACATCTGGTAGTTTTTCCAAAAATTCGTACAAAACATCAAGTTCGCTGTTGACATCGATTCGCAGTGCCTGGAAACATCGCTGACAAGATTTCTTAATTTCTTCTTTACTAGTTTTTTGTGGAATGGAATTTAACGCATCAGTAATAACCTGTCTTAGTGAAGTTGTGGATGAGATCTCTCTCCCTTGCCTGATTGCAGAAACAATAGCTTGAGCAATTACCTCTGCATTAGGTTCATCTGAGTTCTCGATAAACATACCTTCCATTTCTTCCTGACTCATAGTTTTCAGGCGTTCTGCAGCAGAAATGCCTTTTTGGGGATTTAGTCGTAAATCCAATGGCCCTTCAGTCTTGAAGGAGAATCCCCTATCAGGATTGTCAATCTGCATGGAAGAGACTCCAAGATCTGCCAGAATAAAATTCAGAGGTCCTGACTCTAAAGAGATTATATCTATATCAGAGAAATTCATCTGCCTGATTGATAGTATTTCCGGTCCAAAGCCCTGACTCAAAAGTCGCTCTCTGGTTAGAGGTAATTCAATAGGATCCACATCCAGTGCATATAGATGACCTTTAGAATCCAGACATTTCAACATTTCCAATGTATGCCCACCATACCCTAGCGTTGCATCCAATCCTGTCTGACCAGGCTTGATTTGCAGGAATTCTAATATCTCATTCACACATATTGAACGATGCATCCCAGCGGGAGTACTCCCTTTTTGAATGACCTTTGCGACTGTCTCAGAATATTTATCTGGATGCAGCTCCTTGTATTTTTCATTGTATGATTTTGGATGAGTTCCTTTATACCTTATCCTTCTTTTATGTTTTGTTTCCTTATTATCTGAATTATTCATATTATGTCGAAGATGCATAGTCCTTCAGCTCTTCTTCTACCTCCTTGATTTCATATTACCAAAAACTATAACTATATGTTTATTCCCGCTAAATATCCTGTAGAATAGGCTATTTGCAGATTATATCCTCCTGTAAGAGCATCAACATC
>JAGXHX010000054.1 GCA_024635955.1 Bacillota bacterium | reverse complement strand
TTATGTAATAATAATTGATAATGGTGAAATTGTAGCAATGGGTACCCCCTCACAATTAAGAGATAAGTATTCTAATGATCGTTTAATACTAACAGTAAAGGATGTAAGCTTGCTGAAAAAAAGATTGGATAGTGATGGTTTAATTTATAGTGTGTTAGCAGATAATATATATATAAATATAGATTCGACTTTTGATGCTATTCCTTTATTAGAAAAATATCAAGAAGAATTAAGAAGCTTCGAAGTATTGAAAGGTACTATGGATGATGCGTTTATTAAAATTACAGGGAAGGAGATAAGAGAATGAGACAACTAATTAGTAGAAATTTAAAAATATTTTTTAGGGATAAAAGTTCTGTTTTCTTTTCTCTATTGGCTGTATTCATTATTATTGGCTTATATATCCTTTTCCTTGGAGATATGATGTCTTCAAGTTTAGAAGGTATAAAAGGGGTAAGGTTCTTAATGGATAGTTGGATAATGGGTGGACTATTATCTGTGACTTCTATAACTACTACTTTAGGTGCTTTTGGAATTATGGTTGAGGATCAATATAAGAAAACTATCAGAGATTTTTATTGTTCACCAGTAAAGAGAAGTAAATTGATTGGTGGTTATTTAATTAGTACCTTTATAATTGGTGTAATAATTTCAATTATTGCCTTTATATTGTGTGAAGGTTACATCGTTATTAACGGTGGTAGAATTCTTCCATTAATTGGTATATTAAAAATTTTAGGATTGATAATTCTTACTACATTGACTAGTAGCTCAATGGTTGCATTTTTAGTAACATTTTTTAAGAGTCAGAATGCTTTTACTTCTTTTAGTACAGTCGTTGGTACATTGATTGGATTTTTAACAGGAATATATATTCCTGTGGGTTCTTTGCCGAATTCTGTACAAAATGTTATTAAGATATTTCCGATATCTCATGCTGCGGTACTATTCAGACAGGTATTTATGGAAGTGCCTATGAAAGAAAGTTTTAAAGGAGCACCATTAGTAATGGTTAATGATTTTAAAGAAACACTAGGTGTAGTTTTTAAAATTGGAAATAGTTATATGGGAGTTACCGCACATATAATGGTGTTGGTTGGGTCATTTATTTTTTTCTTGATACTCGCTATATGGCGGTTTCGGATAAAGAAAAATGCAATCTAATAAAAAAGAGCAATTTATGATTGCTCTTTTTTATTAGATTGCTATTTAGAGTCCGATGTCAGTAGCAACAGATCGCATACCTTTAATACATTTATCTATAATTACATCTAGTTCCAGATCTAAACGCTTGCAACCATCAAGGATTACTCCTCTGTTAATACTTGCTGCAAAGGCTTTATCTTTAAATTTCTTCTTAACGCTTTTTACTTCAATATCCATTACTGATTTTGAAGGTCGCATTAAGGCTGCAGCTCCTATAAGGCCAGTTAATTCATCAATAGTATATAGTACTTTTTCCATATATAATTGAGGCTCCACATCAACTACCAAACAAAAACCATGTGAGACAACTGCATGAATAAAATCATCATCATAACCAGCATCCTTTAATAACTCAGTAGCTTTTTTACAGTGTTCTTCAGGAAACATTTCATAATCTATATCATGTAATATTCCAACTGCTGTCCAATAATCTACATTCTCCCCTGCCTCTTCGGCGAAATAGCCCATAACACCACCTACTCCAATACCATGTCGTACAAGTGCAATACTCTTATTATATTCTTTTAGGACTTCTAATGCTTTTTCTTTCAAATTTAACACTCCGTTCTATAATTGTTTGTACTAAAATCAATTCTAATATAATTTATTTTAGTTTACAATCCTATTAATGATATATGAGTATTTATTAATTTCTTTTAATATTGCATTATGATATACTTTTTTTGGAATATATTATTAATTGGAGGCATAACAAATAATGAAAGTAGCGATAATATACTTTAGTCCTTGTGGTAGCACAAGAAAAGTTGCAAATTTAATTAGTGATGAGTTTTCAAAACATAATTGGGAAATTCAAATGCTGGACATGACAAAAGATAAAAATATATTTCCTAATGGAAATGTTGATAAATTTCTTGAAGGTATTGAAACACATGATTTATTATTAGTAGGTGGGCCAATATATATTGACCAACTTCACTATAATGTTTTAAATCTTATCAAAAAATTACCGCAGGCAGATGGCATTAAATATTCAAAAGATGCAGCAGTATTTACTACATTTGGTAAGATTACATCAGGCGTAGGATCATCTCAAGCAGCAATTGCTTTAAAATTAACTGGGAGAAATAACTGGGCTGCTCTTGAAGTTGATAGTGAACATTGTATTGCAAGAAATACACCTTATCATATTAGCACTGGTTTGCCTGGTGAAGAGGTAATAACTTTAGTAGCTGAATTAGTATCATATTTGGTAAAGGTTGTAAGTAGTGAGAGCAGACCGATTGATGATGTTGAAAGTAAACTAGTTGGAAGATTTGATGATTTTCCTCATCTCACTGATGAACAAGTGGTTACAAAATCAAGTTTTCCGAAGATAAAATTCAATTATGATTTATGTAAAAAATGTTTATTGTGTGTTAAAAAATGTCCGGTTAATTATTTAGTAGTTAAAGATGGCTATCCGACTGTATCACCAATTGATAGTTGTGTGCATTGCACAAACTGCCTTTATTATTGTCCTACAGGAGCTGTAATTATGGATATGAATTACCAAGAAACTTTTTATAGAAAGAAATTAAAAGAACAAAAGCTAGAACCTGATGGTCCTTCAATCAGTAAATTAATATTAGCTGATTAATTTGTTTAAATTATTAAATTATGTAATATTATTTTCTGATTAATTTTCTTTGTAGTTTCCTGTATTTAAAATAGTCTATGGCTTGTTTTGGAAATAGGACATACGTTAATAGGTCTTCTTCACTTTCCATTATGTCTCCAATTTCTGCTCTTGCTCTTTCTAATTCCGGTTCTAGTAGATCAGCTGGTCTGGAAAGAATTGGTTTATCGTTACCGATTATTATTTTTAATATTTCATCACTTATTGGAACAGCTGGTTTTCCATACATTCCTCTGACAAGTTCTTTTCCTTCTCTAGGTACCATTTTATAACGCTTACCTAGCAGAATATTTAGAACAGCCTGACTACCAACTATTTGGCTACTTGGAGTTACTAGTGGCGGAAAACCAAAATCTTCTCGAACTTTTGGTATCTCTTCTAATACATCATCATAACGATCAATTGCATTTTGTAGTTTTAGTTGTTGTACTAAGTTTGATAGCATACCTCCAGGAACTTGATAAATTAAAGCATTAATATTTACACCTAAAACTTTGGGGTCTAAGAGTCCTGTTTCAAGTGCTTTTTCCCTTAATGGTCTAAAATAGGCTGTAGCCTTACTTAATTCATCCAGATTTAAGCCAGTATCATATTTAGTGCCTTTAAAGGTTATTACCATGGGTTCAGTTGATGGTTGGGATGTACCTTCACCAAATGGTGATAGTGCAGTATCAATAATATCGACTCCAGCTTCAACAGCTTTTAAGTAAGTAGTTGAGCCAAGACCACTAGTAGCATGTGTATGCAATTCTACAGGAACATCTACAGCTGCTTTTATATCTTTGATTAATGAATAAGTATTGTATGGATCTAAAAGTCCTGCCATATCTTTAATACATATAGAGTCAGCTCCCATGTCTTCTATTTCTCGTGCTAAATTAACAAATAATTCATTTGTATGTACGGGACTGATTGTATAACAAATGGCACCTTGAGCATGACCACCATATTTTTTACATGAGTCAATACTCATTTTCATGTTTCTGGTATCATTTAGTGCATCAAATATTCGAATGATATCAATACCATTTTTTATTGAGAGTCTTACAAAGATATCTACAACATCATCAGCATAATTTCTATATCCTACAAGATTTTGTCCTCTAAGGAGCATTTGAAGTTTTGTTTTTTTAATATGTTTTCTAATTGTTCTTAGTCTTTCCCATGGATCTTCATTAAGAAATCGGAGGCTAGCATCAAAAGTGGCACCGCCCCACATTTCTATAGCATGGTAGCCTACATTATCAAGGGTTGTTAATATTGGCTCCATTTCTTTTGTTGTCATTCTTGTGGCAATTAGTGATTGATGAGCATCTCTTAAAATTGTTTCTGTTATTTTTATTTTGGACATTATATGATCCTCATTTTCTCTTCTATATTATGTTTTAGTTAAGAGTATAATATCATTTATTATGTGATAAGCAAAGATAAGAGTAGAAAATTAGGAAGAATTTAATAAATAATTAATAAATTGAAAAATTAGAAATTAATATTAATAAATAATACTTAATTATTAAATGCTACTTTATTTTCTGCATAATTATTGGTATAATCTAATAGGTATTGATTAGGCATCGATAACCTCCATATTTGTTTATTTAAAGAAAAACAAAAAGCAATTAGATTAATTATCTAATTGCTTTTTGTTTGTTATTTGATACAATTTAATATAGTATAATTTAATTATTAAAAAATGATTTTATTTTTAAAGGAGGAATGGTTATGGTAAAGAATAATGTTAATGGTTTTGTTAAAATTTTGGTGTTTCTTTCCTTTATTGTTATGGTTTTGGTTAATGCACTTGCTAATATTTTACCCATCAATGGCATTAATACTGGTCAGGTATCTGATTTGTATTTTAATCTTTTTGCACCTGCGGGTATTACATTTTCAATATGGGGTTTAATATACTTACTTCTATTAGTGTATACTCTTTATCAATTTGGTTTTTTTCAAAATAATAATTCTATGGTTAAAGTTAAACTTTTAGAAAAGGTGGGAATTATATTTTCAATATCTTCAATAGCTAATACTATTTGGATTTTCGCTTGGCATTATCAGATTATTCTTTTGTCACTAATATTGATGTTATTAATCTTGGTTTGCTTAATATTTATTAATAGATTGATTATGGCTGAAAAATTAAATAAGAGGGAAAAGTTTTTTATAGCTTTACCTTTTAGTGTATATTTCGGATGGATTACTATTGCTACAATTGCTAATCTTATAACCTATTTGGTAAGTATAGGATGGACTGGTTTTGGTATATCTGATGTTGCTTGGATGGTTATAATTTTATTAGTTGGGTTATTAATTGGTGGAATAACTATGGTCAGAAACAAAGATGTTGCTTATGGTCTAGTTTTGATTTGGGCATATCTTGGTATTTTTATAAAGCATACTTCAATATATGGTTTTTCAAGTATTTATCCAGCGGTAATTGTTACGGTTATTATATGTATAGTAGTTTTTGTTTTAACAGAACTTTATATTCTTTTTGATCAAAAAATATCAAGAAAGTAATAGGTGGATTAATTGAATTATTATATTGTAGATGCCTTTACTGATAATATTTTTGGAGGTAATCCGGCTGGAGTATGTGTGATTGATAGTCTTATTGAAAGTGAATTAATGCAAAAGATTGCTTCTGAAAATAATCTTTCCGAAACGGCTTTTGTTTATAGAAAGTCTCTTGGTATATATGATCTTAAATGGTTTACTCCAAAGAGTGAAATTAATTTATGTGGGCATGCTACATTAGCCACTGCTTATGTTATAAGTCATTTTGTTGATGTCGGTATTAAGGGGATGGAATTTAGTACCTTAAGTGGAGTATTAGGGGTTGAAAGTGATGGGGATTCGTTAACTATGAATTTTCCGGCAATTATGCCAAAGCCGATTGGAATTCCAGAGGGAGTTGAGATTGCATTGGGTATTAAATGTTTGGAGGCATATTTGGAACGTGACTTGATTGTAATTGTTGAAGATGAAAGTATTGTAAAGGAATTAAGACCAGATTATGCTAAGATAGCTGAAGTTAAAGAAGGCTTAGGTATAATAGTTACTTCTAGAGGCACTTCGTATGATTTTGTTTCAAGGTGCTTTTATCCAAAGCTGGGTGTGAATGAAGATCCTGTAACTGGGTCAGCTCATAGTTTTCTCGCACCTTTATGGGGGAGCATAATTGGTAAAACTCAATTGGTTGGACATCAGTTGTCTGAACGTGGTGGAATTATTAAATGTGAATTACATGAGGATAGAGTTAATTTGAAGGGGAGGGCTGTTCTTTACTTAAAAGGAGAGTTGTTGTAAATTAAGAGAATTATTTGTAGTGTGAAAGTTAGATGAATTGTAAAAGAAAAATTGGACTTATTACATAAATTAGTGTTAGTATATGAAGTGTACGGGTATAAAATTAAAAGAACAATCCGTCAAGGGAGAATATATTTGTTGAAAATATTTAAAGCTAGGTTTAAGTGGTTTGTTGATCCTCCAAGTGAGGCTGAATATGAAGAGTGTATCAGTGATTTAATTAGTCATAAAGTTGTTGGTTCAATGAAGCAGTTTGTTCAACATGGGGATACATCTACATTGGAACATAGTCTTAATGTTTCTTATTATAGCTACAGGTTTTGCAAGAACTTTGGCTTAGATTATAAATCTGCGGCTAGAGGTGGTTTGTTACATGATTTTTTTCTTTATGATTGGCATGATGGAACAGATTATAAAGGGTTGCATGGTATTCATCATCCTCGTATAGCCTTAGAAAATGCAGAAAAACATTTTACCTTGAACAATAAGGAAAAAGATATCATCAAAAAACATATGTGGCCTATAACCTTAAAGTTTCCTAGGTTTAAGGAATCCTTCGTAGTATTGATGATGGATAATTACTGTTCTATTGGAGAATTAATGGTTTGGAGAAAATCCATAAGCCGTCGTATTAAATTAATTTTAGGAATATAAGATAAGATATAGAAGTCAATTGATGACCACCATTTATTTGGTGGTCATTTTTATTATCAATAATCTTATTGTATAAAAGAAGTTCTGTAGCTATAATTTAGTTAAGTCAAACTTACGCAGTTGTCAAATTTAAAGATGATATATAGGATTTCAAGGTGATTATATATCTTTTTTTCAGTCTTCTGTAGGCCTTATGCTACTTTATATAGGAATCTTTTAATATTTGTATGTGCGAGATTAACTCAGTGGTAGAGTTACTGCCTGACGTGCAGGTGGTCGTGGGTTCAAGTCCCTCATCTCGCACCAAGTTTATGGGGGTTTAGCTCAGTTGGGAGAGCGCTTGGCTGGCAGCCAAGAGGTCAGGGGTTCAAGTCCCCTAATCTCCACCAATAGTTTGTTATATGGAGATGCTTTTACATTGTTTGTTATAATTGTATATGATACTATAATTAGTAATTATGTATTTGCTTAATAAATATTTATTAAAGAGAGGGAGAATGTTTATGTGGACTAGATTAGAAC
>JAGXHX010000053.1 GCA_024635955.1 Bacillota bacterium | reverse complement strand
GTATAACATAGCGAACTTTTTCTTCATTTCCTCAGTTACAAATACTGCTTTAAAGTGTATAAACTCATTTCTAACCTGAGCACACTTTTTAATAAACTGGATTTTATTATCATCAATTTTTTTATCTGCAAAAGAATTTATTCTATTAATTGATTGTCCTATTGTTACAGTTTTATTAACATCTAGATTGATACTATCAATATCTTGATTGATTAGATTAGGGTGAATCTCGTATAAAATTTGTTTTAATAACAACTCTGTTGCTTGAATAAGTGAAACAAAAGCAATTTTCCATCTTTGTTTATTTAAAGGATTGCTCCTTTCATCATCATGATTGCCGAACTCGTCTGCAATTTTATAATTATGTAAAGATATATTCAAATAATCATAAGAGTTCTTAAGTAAATCTAATTCGATTTTCATGTTTTTTCATCCTTTGCCTTTCATATAACGTTATTACCGTTCTAGCCGCCTCATTGGCTAAAATGGTATGTTAACTAAAGTTCAACTTATCTCTTCTAAACACATTTTACCTTTATTAATTCTGTATAATTTCATATCTAGTTCATTTGAAAAAATGTAATCCATAGGTTCACTTATTAAATCTCTAACACCTAAAAATCTATACTCATTTTGATTACAAAACTGGCTATCTTTTGTTAAGAACAATCTAAAAATTGAGTCTTCTCGTATTGAAAACAATCTACCTTTATTGCCATTTGGAAACGTAACAATCTGATTATCAAGATTTTTTCCATCATCTTCAAATATATATGTATAAAAACTACTATCCATGGCTTTGAAATCAAAATATCTGACGTGATTATGCACTACCTTAAAGTCAAATATCTTTTCAACAGTATCAATAAACTTATCTATTTCTCGAATTACTAAAACACCATCTGACTTTGGAAAATCATTAAGCATCGCAGAAAGGAAATCTTCGGTTAACTCTAGTTCAAGAGGATAATTGTCATTTGATATTTCTTTTTTAGTAAGAGCAGTAATACAAAATATAGGAGTTAAATCAATGTCTCCAAAAGAAAAATGAAATCTATCAAGTATTAATTTTCCGTCAAGTTTATCACCCTGTCCTTTTATGCAAAGTTCTTCTTCGATCTTATTAAATTCTCTCGTCGTTGAAAAATACAATCTACCTTCAAGAATTTTTTTTAGATGTTTAATTTCTCCAAATTTTGCAAATGCAATAATTGCTTCCATTGATTCTCCTTTTATAAATTGGCTTATTGAAATCATAAATATAGTATATATCAACTTCCAGTACTAAATTAACATGTTTATTAAAATGAAATTCAGTTAACGTTCTTGCAGTCTTTGTAGCCTTAGTTGTGAGGACTTTTTGCTATGGGATGTTGGGTGATAATACATCTAAAAACTCATCTGATAAAATAAATTCTTCAATTGTCTTATTAATAAAAATTGTGCTATTTGCTATTACATCAAAATTATAAGTTAATCTATCGTCAATATAATTATTTACACAATAAATTTCTTTATCTTTTATGTTTGCTCTATCAATTATTGATTTAATATGCAAATCCGAATCTGGAAAAGAGTATCCAATGAAACAAATTTTTTTTGCAATTTTCATTTCATTTATTGCGTTCTGCAATAAATTCTGAATCACTCTATTATTAAATCTTTTATAGTGAGTTGGGGGGATGATGAGTTGATTATATTCTGTCTGATCATATGGACAAATTATAGTATAATCATCTTTTTTTTCGGAACTAGAGAAATTTATCGTATCTAAATTTACTTGATTTTGCCAATGAGTTAATAAAACTTTATTACAGCAATTACAATATTTCCAATTTAAACTTCCATGTGGCTTAATTACTTTTATTGGTGTTGCTTCATAATAAATTTCACTACGATTAATTGGTAAACTAATTGGTTGTGATGGATCAATCCACCAGTTAAATCCCCAATTTATACTCGAATCATAGTTCATAAAATCTACTGTGTAATCTATTAAAGCATGTTTTAAATAAAACGAATCAAAACTCTCTTCTAGCAATGTGTCATAGTTTAATGTGATAATTGAAATATTTCTATTTTTATCGATTATTTTTTCCCAAAATCTATAATAGTTATTTTGTAAGTTATCGTGTTCAGGCTCCCGTATGTTGATAAATAATGCAGCAAATAATCTAAACTACGTCTAACATTTTTCATCTTTTCAACTGAATAACCACGTCCAAGGCTTATTTCATTATTTATATGGTAATCAAGATATCCATAAATTTGTTCTAAAGTTGGAAATATCCCTATTGTCATATCAAAATCAAAATAGGATTTGATAAAATCAGTAACAATCTTGAACGCAGTTGATTCAGTCATCGATTTGTCTTCACACAATAATAAATATGGTATGATTTGGGATTGTAAGATTGCCCCATCCGAATAAGAAGTTCCAGCACCGAGTACAAAAACTACGTCTCTATAATCCAAGTACTCATGAATGACATATTCTATCTCTTCCGATAAATCAGGAAGTATCATTTCTCTTTTTTTATACCTAGTTGATGAATCTTTATAAGAGTATTTAGTTAAAGTAATTACGTCTTTACTCATTTCTCCTCCAGTTTCCCTTGATGTTCTTTTTAATCCCGTCGCGCTAGTGATAGGCTAAAGTGTTATATGAAGGAAAATTATTTTTTCAATTTCTTTTCACATCTCTCAATACGATTATGCCAATCTCCTGCCCAATTTTCATTGAGTGCGATTTTTGAAAGCCTAATAACTTCTTCATAGTTATTTTGTTTTTCTTCTATAATGGCTAATTGTTCATACCCAATATGTCGTGGAAGTGGTGCATTTTTATACACCTCTAAAAATGCTCGCCTTACTTCAGGTGCTATCTTAATCTGCTCTTTGCACGCTTCAATAGTTTTATCAAGGTTTTCTGGATTCTCACGTTTCTTATAGTTGTTTTTTATTGTCTCTTGAAAAGAATAATGTTCATCAAATAATTTCTGAAATTCATTATTAGCCATCAAATCATGTTGATTCTTTTCGCTGTTATTCTGATCTTTTTCCATGTTCCTTTTATCATTCTTAAATATTTTTTTAAAAATGCTCATAGTTAATCTCCTTTATAATTTCTTTCATATAACTCATAATTTTATGACTAACTTCGCATATATATTTTTTCTAACACCAATATAACATATTCTGTATATTGATTCTATCGTTAGAAATTAATTCCAATTATATAAAATTAGTAAGTTGCATTATACATGGACATTCAGTAAATATTAAAAAGACACTAATTTATAATCAATTTAAAACTTGATTATTATCTAAATAATACCTAGGATTTAATATCCTTGAAGTTAAATTCTTAATAACGTTTGAGATCTATGTGAAAAATATTATTGCGTTTATAAACTACATTCTGGACATTGATCAATCATTCACCACAAAGAAGAGGTTTCATCAATGTTATAATCGAGTAAAGAGTATATTTGCATGAGCAAAAAAACTTAATTAGTGAATACAAGTATTGATTTTCAGCAAAAGTGAGTTTTACACATTAACTAATTTTTGTGCGTTTGTAAAACTTTAAGATTCTGCCAATGCATATAGTTTGATTCTTATAAAAATCCCATAAGTTGCGATATCTAAGGGCTATAGTGCTGCAGTCATTAAAAAATAGCAATATGCATTTTTTGCATATTGCTATTTTTGATTATTCACCTTATTGTATTGTTATTAGAAAAAAACAATGTTTTAATAGAAAAATTCCTATTTCAAGGTATTTTTTCATTTCATGACTTGTTGTTTCTTGATTTAAAAAAATAATGTAAAGTACATATTGGGAATGACACTTACAACTCTTGGATTCATTTTTAATTTCTCTGGTATTTTTCAGTCTTTGTTCGATATCTAAATCACCTCATAATGTTATTAATGCTTGTAATCGAACCACAATGACACTTTTTTGACGTTTTTCAAATGCAATTACAAATATACTAGGAGGAGCCATGAAATATAGTCAATCAAATGCAGAAATTTATTATGGATTATCCATTCATTATTATGAAAACTACAAAAACAAACTCAGTGAATTATACGCATTTGCAGACAACAAATCATACAAAGTCATTAAAACACCAGAAGATGAAATGAAATATAAAGTTCTATTTCATGATAGTCGTGAATATCTGTACATATCTATTGTTTTTAACGCTTTTGCCATAGAAGCATTTATTAACCTTGTTGGAGTAACTGTGTTTGGCAATGAAGTGTTCTTCTCAGAAATTGAACGAAAAAACACATTTCCGAAAATAAGATTGATATTCCATGAACTAAAGGACGACTTTGACAAACATACTGAAGTGAAAGAATTGATTGAATTAGCATTTGATCTGCGACACAAACTTGCCCATTCCAAAAGTAAGCAGTTGGATTTAATTGATATTCAAAATGATATATATCATAAGTTCAGTCCTGAAAACTTAGGGAAATACACCTATGAAGATATCTTTGATCCTTTTGAAGAATTAAATTGGTTAGCCAATAATGTTGATACCTCGTTAGTTGCTTATCAGAAATTCAAAGAATTAACAAATAAAATCCTTGGGTATGACATTTTTGCAAAGCAAGCAGAAAGTCTACAGAGATCCATTGATTATAATGTGCAAGAGATGATTAAGAAAGGAGTGCAATTTAATCCTCGCAACACTTAGCACTTCGAAAGGTGAACTCTTATATATAGGTATATCAGAGCATAAAAAAACAGTAGCCTCCTACTGTTTTTTTAGATTACTTAATTAATTTTTTGATAAGTAAATCACGAGTTTCTTCGAGCAATTGATTTTCAATACCAAGTTGGTTTATTTTATCTTGCATTATTGATACACTTTGATTAAATTGGTCAATAATTTTATCATCTGGGATATAAATATTTAAACCATTCAAAACTCTCGGCAACAATAAATTTTTCAAGCCTGTAGTTTTACTTTCGTAATGGAAAAATACGCCACTGTTATACATTTTTTCAAAATACAAACCTAAAAATAATCCATACTTGGAGTCAATCGGTCTTATTATTTTACAAAAATTTGAACAATATACTGGCATTTGAACATTTTCTAACGATGAATTTCTAATCATTATCGTTCTTCCAGTTGATTGTGTCGGACTACCTCCAGAGATTTCGATCATAATATCGCCATGTCTTAGTAGTTTCTCTTTCCTTTTGTTTACATTAACATACCTTATTGGTGTTGTATTTGTTATTCCCTTCTTCCAGTTGGGCAAATCTGCTCCCCGAATGCACAAAACCTCACTCAATCCATCATTTGGGACATCATCACCCCAATCTCCAGCGATGGTTTTACTAACATAATTTTCAATCGGGCCTATTCTCCATCCTTTGGGAATCATCTTCCCATCAACTTCCACCATTTCTCCACCGAAATCTTTATATGGTTTCCCATCTTCAGTTGGAAAATTGAAATCGATAAACCATTTGTGAAAAAGGAGTTTGGAGTATTCTTCGAGAT
>JAGXHX010000052.1 GCA_024635955.1 Bacillota bacterium | reverse complement strand
CCCTTAGGTTAAGAGGAGATAAGAGGAAATCCTCTTATCTCCAACTTATATTATTTTGAATAAACTAATTCCGTTGCACTATAGTATTCACTTGCAGGTAAACCAGATAGTTCAAATATTTGTTTAGGTGTAATGTCACCATCTACTATCCTTTTAACTGCTGCTTCTCCAGCTGCTTTTTGTGCATCTGTAGCTATAGGTGACCATGTACCAATAGATAATCCACCTGATTTGAAACCTGGTAAATAGTATCTTGATTCAAATGTTCCATCTTTAACTTCTGTTGCAATATCTTTAATTACAGCTTGTACATCTTGTATACCTGAAGTAATGATGAAGTCTTTTTGATATGCTTTATAAAAATCGCCAGTCCAACCAATGAACTTAACATCTTTGCCTGCGGCTTGAGCTTCTTCAATTGCTTGAATAACACCAGCATCACATGCATCACCAATACCTATGATAGTATCAATTCCTTGGTTAATCATTTGTTCTCCTGCTTTTTTACCGGCAGCTACATCAGACCAACTACCTGTGTAAATTTCAGCTACTGTTATTGTAGGATCAGTTTCTTTGATAGCACCTTTAATAGCTGTGATTTCAGCTACTAATGTAGGTATTTTTGCAGCTCCAACAAATCCGAATTTTTTTGACTCTGTTGTAACAGCTGCTATTTTACCCATAACATAGCCTAATTCATAAGACTTAAATTCAGCTGAAGTCAAGTTAGGCACTTTACCGCCTGCATTTCCACCAATTTGTAGAAATTTAATGTCAGGATAAGTGTTAGCCATTTCAGTTAAAGCATCACCCCACTCAAAACCATGTCCTATAATCAAGTTATATCCTTGATCAGCATAAGCTTGAAGAGCTTGCTTTTGACCATCTTGTTGAACATTTTCAGTGTTACTCACTTCATAACCAATGTCCTCTAGACCCATTAAGCCTTCATAGGCCATTTGATTCCAACCACCATCATTAACTGGCCCACCAGTTAACAAAGCCGCTTTTAGCATTTCTGTCTTTGTGTCACTTCCACTACATGCAGTAACCAATAAGCCTGCTAGTAGTACAAGTAATAGGGAAATAATTTTTTTCATTTTCTTCCTCCTTTTTTTAGGTAATTTTCTTACCAAAATTAACTGATTTATATGATTTAATCTGGAATAATGCCTTATGCCTTATCCAGTCAAAACCTAGTAATGGAAATTATAGTGATGATACTTGACCCCATTTCGTTTCTTCTAAAGAAACTGTTTCTCTTAAATCTTTAGCTCTTTCAACCAAGTCATTTATAGCATCATCTTTTGACCATTTTATTATTTTATTATTTTCTTTTATTATTTCGCCACCAACAATTACTGTTTCTATGTTGTCAGGTTCTGACGAGTATACAATAGCTGCTATTGGATCAGCAACTGGACATGATGACAAAGTATGTGGAGTAAATATAAAACAATCTGCTAGTTTGCCTACTTCGATTGAACCTATCTTATCGTCCATTCCAAGTGCTTTAGCTCCATTTATTGTTGCCATTTCTATTATTAACTCAGCAGGCATTACTGTAGGATTTTGTAGGTTTCCCTTATGAACTAAAGATGCTGCTTTTAGTTGTTCTAAATAGTTTTGTGTGTCACTGCTAGCTGAGCCATCAGGACCAATTCCAACATTTAAACCTTCATTTATCATCCTTGGCACTGGTGCAAACCCGCTACCAAGTATCATATTAGACATTGGACAATGACAAACGTTCAATTCATGTTTTTTAAATATATTGAAATCGCTTTCATTCATTTGTACACAATGTACAGCTATAAAACGATTAGATAATACTCCTGTAGATTCTAAAAACTCCATAGTAGACTTTCCATATTTTTCCATTGAAAATAAGTCATCATCACCAGATTCTAGAGTATGCATAGTAACATTCATATTATATTTTTCTGAATATTCTGCACATTTTTTAAAGCCTTCTTCACTCAAGTCCCAGATAATTCCAGGAGCTAAGGCAAGAGAGATACGTTCTTCATCTTTTAATTCAACTAACAGACGATCAACATCTGCAAAAAACATATCTTCTGTCTCATCAATCGGACAAGGTGGTAAACCTGGATAATTGACAACTTTTGTATGTCCTCTGCCTAATATCCCTCTAATGCCTGTTCGCTTGAAAGCTTCAATAACCGAACCATCTAGACCCAATTCATGAGCGTGGCAATATTGGTAATCTAAAACGGTGGTTGCGCCTGTATTCAAATTCTCTAGACAACCTGCAGTGGCTGCCGCAAGAATAAGATTATAATCTATAAAGCCATATGCTTTTCTTACTGATGAATCTAACCAATCGAATAAACTTTTATCTCTTCCCAATCCTTTTAAAGAATTTTGGAATAGATGACTATGTAAGCTTATAAATCCTGGGAAAAGTGCTTTGCCTTCTCCGTCTATTACTTTTTCAGCCTCATATTTAGATTCAAGCTCTTCTGTTTTTCCAACAGCAACAAATTTTTGACCTTTTATAGCTACTAAGCCATTATTTATAAGTTCTCTTTTATCATTAACGGTAACAACCATTATGTTTTTAATTATTAAATCAACTTTGATCATTCTAGATTCCTTTCTTGCATCCTGCATGCAGGATGTTTCCTTGTGCACATTATACATCTTTTTCACAAAAAAAACACCTTTTTTTAAAATTTTTTTATATTTTATGTGAAAATTTTAATGGCATTTATTTATCATACTTTATAGCTTGCCTTGTATAAATAAATGATGACTTATGATTATTCATTTGTAGAATTTCAGCATGTGGATGCTCATCAAAACTAAATGGCATATTCCAACCAGGACTTAATTGCCCTCCTATAAATACACTTGTATGGGTTAAGAAATATTCATTCATAATCTTTTCCTTCATTAAAAGCCATGTAATCGTTGGCGATTCCACAATTGCCTGATTAACTCCACCTAATTTTAAACTTTTCATGAATAATTTAAGATCTGTTCCATTTCCTTTATCTGCGGTAATTACAGGTATAACTCCTGAAATATCTTTTAAAATTTCTTTCATCTTATTGCCAATAGCAGGATCATTATCTACAAGATTTAAAACATGTTTAAATTTACCTTCGCCTTGTTCTTCTAAAAATCTGGCACCTCTTGTAGTTGTAAATATAGATAAAGGAAGCTTGTTTTGACTGAACAACTGATGCTCTAAGGGTATATCTGTCCCATCAAGAGTTACAATAACAGTACCAGGATGTTTTGTGCTTTTACCCAGATACTTAACTCTTTCTTCTACTAAATCTTTGTCAAAAACAACATTCCATAAATCTTCTTCTGCTTTTAATGTATTACTTCCTTGAATGATAATATCACTATAGGCTCTTAAAAAATTTAAAATATAAAAGTCTGTTAAAGCTCCATCTGGATTCAATCGGTTTGAGATTGCTACTAATGGCCCTTCTGGTCTTTCTGGATATGCCATTTTACCATCCATTGATAAAGCTATTGATGCAAATGAATAGGGATATTCATTTCCATCTGGAAAAGACACTCGTCCATATGTTTGTTCTACTTTAGGTAAATACTTGCTAACATCAGAATTACTATTTATTTCTGATATTAATTCCTTATTTATATAACAATTGTTTGTGGTAACTTTTTTTATATCAAATTCAATACTTGGAAATTCCATTTTAATAATCCTCCTTAATTTTGCTAAATTAAATTTACATCCACTTTATTCAGAAGACATTAAGCAAACGAACATAAACCACAATAATCTGAGGTGGAATATCAAATATAAATTTATTAACTCTGATTTCTTTTACCATTAATTGCTCCTTGTTATGCTCTTTAATATTAATTACTAAATGATACTTTATTATTTCCCGATTTTCAAGTATTTTTTTATTTGAATATATATTAATTTAAATTGAAATGTTATAACTAAGAACTCATTTTCTTGACCTTTATAATATTAGTGGTATAATTTCCTGATAAGGAGGTGATTAAATGATTAAGCATATAGTATTATTCAAGTTTATTGAAGGCAAAAAGGAAAGTGACAGTAAAAACCTTATGGAAAAATTAATGATACTCCCTGACCAAATTGACCTTATTCGAAGCTATGAGGTGGGCGCAAACATTATTGAAGGTCCTAACAATTACGATGTATCCTTAATAGCAACATTTGATACATTGGAGGATTTAAAAGCCTATGGTAAAAAAGAACCACATATAGAATTTTTTAAATATCTTGATACTGTAGTTGATGAAGTTAAAGTTTTAGACTACGAATTTTAATACCAATTGAACCCCAAAAGTTAAATTGAAATTATCGTACTTTAAAAAAAATAGGTGAGTATTAAATATAAAAAGGGTTTTCCGCTGTTTTAATACAGAAGAAAACCCTTTTTATTGGTAAAATATGTTTATACCTATTCTTGACTCAACTCTTTTATACTTATCACGCCAACAGGTGGTCTCTTACTTGAAGGCATTTGTTCATTGGCTCCTATGCCTGTCTCTCTTGCAATTATGTTAGCAACGAGACGATTACATGTTTTACCCTGACAAATACCCATGCCACTTCTAGTTCGTCTTTTGATAGCTTCAACCGTACGATCACCTTTTCTTATAGCCTCAACAATTTCACTTTCAAATATTTCTTCACATCTACAAATAATTGGATCATCATTTATAACATGTTTCTTTATGCCAACTGCCCTATCGGTAATTGAGCAATCAACTACCACATGAACTAGTGTAGTTGGATCATTTTTATTAGGTTTGCTGAATTTATCTACAGTTCCCTTTCCTAATTCAACACCATTACTATCTACCAATGTAACAACATCTCCAATATTGGGCATTGGATAATATTCATATGGAATAGCAACGTAATCATTATCTTCGCCAGTAATCATTGCCATTGTAATAGCTATACCAGGACAAGCTGCTACACAAATACCACAGCCTCTACATTTATTAGACTTTAAAACTGGACGATTAGTTATATCATCTCCAATATAGATAGCCCCAAAAGGACATGAAGTTTCACAAGGATTACACGGAATAGGCTGTAAACAATTTATTCTAGCCAGATACTTAATCTTTCCCATTTTATTCAACTCCTCCTCTTAACTCAAGTTCTTTTCTAATTATTTCTTCCTTTGCTAAAGCTCTCTTCATACCGAATTGACCACTTCTTAACTTTGCTAATCTTTGATATATATTATTAACCTTTTCAATTCCATCAACTTGGTTAATCTTACCAAGTTCTATAGCTGCTGCTACACCAGCAAGTCTACCTTCTTCCATAGCTGTACTAGCCTCTTCAACACCAGCAATATCTCCAGCAGCAAAAATTGAATCGGCAATTTTTAATTTTTGGTCATGTAATGGCACATGACCACCTAAGGCACTGATATAGATTGTAGGAGAGTTTGCCATTTGTGCTAGTTCTATCCTTGGAGTTAAACCTACTGCAAAACAAATAGTGTCGCAATCAATGAAAAAACTTTTTGATTTATCAGCTTTAAATTTATCATCTACAGGTGCAAGTATTGCACCTGATACTTCCATATTACCTTGAGCTTCAACTATTGTATGGCCTAAATATATTGGCACACCTGCTCTTCTTATCTTATTAGCATGCACATCATAACCACCTACACTTGGAGCTGCTTCAACAATGGCAACAACCTCTGCTCCAGCTTGCATCAATTGATATGATGTTATTAATCCCACATTACCAGTTCCTATCATCACAATTTTTTTACCTGGTAATACTCTATGCACGTTAATAAAAGTTTGAGCTGCTCCGGCTGTCATTACTCCTGGTAAAGTTGAACCAGGAAAAGCCAAGGCATTTTCACTGGCGCCTGTAGCCAAGATGATTTTTTTTGCTTTAATTTTTTCTGTTTTTCCATCCTTAACTATCCCAACAATATTATCATCAAAGATGCCCCAGGCTCTCGTATTTAAATACACTTCAACTCCAGTTTCACTTACTTCGGATAAAAGTTGTTCACCAATTTTATTACCCCTTATTCCTGCTTTATGCTCTTTTGAACCGAAAAATTTATGTATTTGCTTAAATAATTGACCTCCAGGCAGTGAATTTTCATCAACAATAATAGTTTTCACATTTAGCTTTCCTGCTTCTATACCTGCAGCAAGACCAGCTGGACCTCCACCAATTATTAATAATTCAGTGTTAATCATCTAAATCACCACTCTTCCCAAGACCAATCTGTGTCCTTATTATCATGCCCTCTTCAACCAAGGTTACGCAGGTTCTAACATTAGGTACACCATTAACTTCCATAATACAATCATTACATTGACCTATTCCGCAATAAACACCTCTAGGTTCACCTGTTTTTATAGTTCTTCTAAAAGCTCTTATACCTGCTGCCATCAATGCTGCTGCAATTGGTTCTCCTTCTAGTGCCTCTACCTGCCTATTGTCCACATTAATATTCACTTTCTTTTTTTCTTTAACATCTCCTAATATTGGGTGTTTTATTATTCTCATACTTATTCTCCTTTACTCAAATCTGGCAGGAGAGTATTCATTAACTCTACTGTCGTAACTATCCCCTACAATTATATCTGCTGCCATCTTACCTACTGCTGGAGCAATGGTAAATGCACCTTTTAAACCTGCAGCTAAAAACATGTTTGGATATTTCTTTGAATAGCCATATATTGGTAAAGAATCTTCAACGTGTGGTGTTATAGCTGACCATACCCTAACAACATCTAAATTTGTTAGTTTAGGAAAATGTTTAGCAAAATGTTTAGCTAGACCAATAGTCCCATCATAAGACACACCTTTGTTATAGTTGTTAAAACTTCTTGTATCTTGACCTATAGTTAATGTTCCATTTTTATGTTGAGTTAAGCCTAATAAATTCCAATTACCTTCATAAAGTGTACCTATTGTAAAACTTCCTGGTACAATAGGTCCTGTCACACATTGTTCCACAGGATTTGTAACCATTAAACTTCCTCTACCATAGAATATTTTATAGTCAAGTTCTAGCTTACTCATTAAATCTCTTGTCCAAGCACCAGTTGCAACAACAATTGTTTCACCATAAAAACTGCCTTTATCTGTAACAACTTCTTTTATCTTATTATTTTCTAAGTTGAAGTTTAAAACTTTCGTTTTTTGGTAAAGCTTTGCTCCTTTTACTATAGCTTGATCTATAAAACCTATGGTTGTTGAAAATGGGTTTAACTTACCTTCTTCTTTACAATAGGCAGCTCCCATTACAATAGTTGTATCAATATTGGGTTCTTGTTTTTTAATTTCATCGCCTATTAATATTTCGCAGTTATATCCAATATCATTATATTTCTTAATCACTTTTTTCCCTTTTTCTATTTCATTTTCGTTGTAAAATAGTGCAATCCCACCAGTAATTTCTAAGTCTGTTTCAAATTCACCATTTGCTTCATAGCCCTTAAATAGTTCCATTGATTCCTTAGCCCAATCCAATTCTAACCCTGGTTTTCTATCAATAATACTTATCTGCCCATTATTACCTCCACTAGCTCCACTAGCGGCTTCATCTTGTTCTAATATTATTACTGATTTACCTTTTTTAGTTAGATAGTAGGCTATCGCTCCTCCTACTACACCTGCACCAATAATAATCACATCTCCTTGATTGTGCATTTCCCTTCTTGACCTCCTATAGTATATATTTTATTACAATAATTTGACTTATTAAGTTTTATTTTAAAAGTCGTTCACTCCTTGGATGACTTACCTTGATTATAGGATTTCCGTTTCACTTTGTCAACACACTTTATAGTTATTTTTTATAAGTTATGATATATTGTTTAATATTAGAGCTATAATTTGATTGGAGTAACAATGAAAGTATTAAGAAATCCACCACTATATAAAAAAGTTGCAGCCGCAATTTTAGAGAGAATTCAGAAGAAAAACTTTCCTACTACTAATTTGCCTTCTGAAGAGAACTTAGCAGAACTATTAGGTACTAGTAAACATACAGTTAGGGAAGCTTTAGCAGACTTGTCCTCTCACTCCTATATAAGTAGACGCCATGGTCATGGTAATGTAATATTAAATAGTGTTGTTGATACTAAATTTAGAATTGATTCAAATATGAATTTTTTAAATATATTAGAACAAGCTGGATATAAAACATGTATAGAATATTCACAATTAAGGTTAGAAAAAAAGTATTTTGAAAATCAATCATTTAAAAGCTATTATGTCTATGATGAAATAGTAAAGGCTAATGATAAAATAGCTTCTTTTCATAATATCAACATCCCAACTGAACTATTTCCCGAAGAATTTAATTTAAATATTGATATTGATAAAGCCTCATTTAATATCTTAGATAATTTAGGTTTTTATGTTCTTCATTCTATCGTTGAGTTTATTCCTGAAATTGTTGATGAAAATACAGCTGAATTGTTTTCAATAGAACCAGGTTATCCAATTAATACCTGGAAAGAATATATCCACGATCAAGAGGATAGACTTGTCTGCATAACAAAAATTCGTTTCAACCCCAAACTTTTTAAACTAAAAATGGTAAGAAAAGATTTTAAAACTATTTAATAATGAGAAATTAAATTTTAGAAACAAGATAAACATGTGATAATAAGTCATTCAAACTACAAAAAATGGATTGAATAATACTCAATCCATTTTTTATTTATAAATTATAAACTTATACAAAATCTATTTGCTTTGAAGAACTTCTTTAATAAAATCTTCTAGGTTTTTACCTTCTATTTTCACTTCACCTGTTTCATAATCGGCAGATAATTTAAAGAAATTAATATATAGTTGGTCATCCAAAAAATATGATGTTTTCATATGTCCTGGAATAAAATTAATTATTGTATCCTTTGTTACATAGGCATTAAATTGCTCTCCATTCAATTTTTTTATAGGAGCCAACATACCCATAGTTATCTCTAAGTCTTCCAACATCCACATATTATTATTCCAAAAACGTCCCTCTGTCTTAGTCTTTTCAGATAGTATTTCTCTATTAGTAATACTGCTTAAAACTTTTCTTATGGATTCTTGACTGAAATCATCATTAAACAAGACTTTTAATTCTTTCCTAGCAGCTAGTTCAGTTAAAAAAATATCGCTAACCTTTTCTCTGTCTGCTGTTGATTGCCAATAATAGATAAATAATTCTAGAACCTCTGTATTGATTTTTACATTCATGTTATTAATTCTCCTTTTCAAAAAATACTTCATACCATAACAAGAAAATATATATTGTCCATATTTTTCTGCTATTATCCTTCTTCCCTTGGAAATGATGATCTAACAAACTCATCAATTCATTATAAACAAATATTTCTCTTGCAATTGGTTTTTCAAAATATGATTTAACTTTCTCATAATATTCTTTTTCTTTCAACCACAATCTTATAGGTACCGGGAAACCAAGTTTTTTCTTATCTGCCACTTTTTTAGGAATTACTCTTCTAGCAGCTAATCGTAATGCAAATTTAGTGTTTTCTTTATTCACTTTATACTTTAAAGGTATTGTTCTTGCTAATTTAAATACTTCCTTGTCAAGGAATGGAACTCTTAATTCAAGAGAATGAGCCATACTCATTTTATCTGCTTTTAGTAAGATGTCTCCAATTAGCCAGGTATTAATATCTACTAATTGCATCTTTGTAGTATCATCACAATCTTCACCTAATTTAAAAAACTCTCTAGTTACTTTACTAGTTTCAGGTGCATTTGTCTTTATCTTTAAAACTTTTTTTCGTTCTTTATTGGTAAATACTCTTGCATTACCAATGTATCTGTCTTCAATCTTTTGCCCTGCTCTTTGCAAAAAAGATTTACCTTTCACATCAGGTAATATACCAGCAAATTTTCCTATCAACTTCCTTATTGGGAATGGAATTTTACTATATCCTGCTAAACTAAAAGGTTCTCTATATATATTATAACCGCCAAAAAGTTCATCAGCACCTTCACCTGATAACACAACTTTAACATAGTCACTTGCTAATTCACTAACAAAATATAGGGCAACTGCTGAAGGATCAGCTAGTGGTTCATCCATATGATATTGAACTTTTGATAAGGAGTCCCAATATTCTTTATGCCCAATCATTTTACTTTCATTTTTTATTCCAATAATTTCGGAAAGTTCTTTAGCATAGTCAACTTCATTATATTTATCATAATTAAACCCAACAGTAAAGGTTTTATCACCTTTGAAAGCTGTGGCTGCATAACTTGAATCAATACCACTTGAAAGAAATGATCCTACTTCCACATCACTTATTTTATGTGCTTTTATTGAATCTAAAAATACATTTTCAATATCATCAACTAACGGTTCAAGTTCTAGTTCGTCATCACAATCAAAGTCAGCTTGAAAAAATCTACTAATTTCAAACTTTCCGTCTTTATATATAATATAATGTCCAGGCGTTAACTTATAAACACCTTTAAAAAATGTTTCAGGCAAGCTGGAATATTGAAAGCTCAAATAACTTTCTAAGGCATCGTAATTAAGTTCTTTTTTAAATTCCGGGTAGTCTAAAAAACTTTTTATTTCTGAACCAAAAAGAAAACTATTACCAGCCATGCCATAATATAAGGGCTTAATGCCAAAATAATCTCTAGCTATAAACAAGCTTTGATCTTTTTTATCATAAATAGTAAAAGAAAACATTCCTCTTAGTCTGTTCAGCATATTTTTGCCTTCTTCTTCATATAGATGAATCAAGACCTCTGAGTCTGCATGTGTATAAAAGCTATGTCCTTTTTCAAGAAGTTCGCTTTTTAAAAATTGATAATTATATATTTCTCCATTAAATACTAATACAAGACTTTTATCCTCATTAAATATTGGTTGCATGCCATCTTCAATTCCTATGATACTAAGTCTTCTAAATCCCAAGGCAACATATTCATCTACATATACGCCTTCACTATCGGGTCCCCTATGGATTATTCTGTCCATCATCTTTTTAATGACAGGTTCTTTTGTAACCATATTACTATTTACAAAGCCAACGTAACCACACAAATGATAACCCTCCTTTTTTTAACCTCTTAATTATATCTTATTTTTTTTAAAATAGGAACATCATTTACCTTTTTAGAGATATTATGTGGTATAATTTATCTAAGTAAGGAGGGTTGTATGATGACAAAGAAACATATAATTACATTAGCAAAACCTTTGCTACAGAAAACAAAGGTAACTGGTGGATGTGGCAACTGCCAATCAGCTTGTCAATCCGCTTGCAAAACATCTTGCACAGTAGCTAATCAGCTATGCATAAATGAATAAATAATCCATAAAGGTCCATAAAGGGCCTTTTTTACTTGGAGGAATTAATGAAAGACATTAAAATTATAGAAAAAGATGGGATGAATATCGTCCTCGATGTAAATAGTGGTTCTATACATATATTTGATGATGTAAGTAAAAATACATTACTAAAACTTATTAATACTATAGAAATAACTGACAGTGCTGAATTAAATTCTTTAAAAGAAATAAATGACCTTATAGATGAAGGAAGTTTACTATCTCATGATTCTGGCGAATTACCAAAATCTGTAAATAAAAGTTTGAAATCAATATGTTTAAATGTAGCTCATATTTGTAACCTAGCCTGCCCCTATTGTTTTGCATCAGGTGGTAGTTATAAAGGTGATGAAGCTCTAATGACACTTGAAGTTGGACGAAAAGCTATTGATTTTCTTTTTAATAACAGTTTTGGCAGAAAAATAGTAGAAGTTGATTTTTTTGGTGGTGAACCACTTTTAAACTTTCAGCTAATTAAAGATGTAGTAACTTATGGAGAAAATAAAGCAAAAGAATTTAAAAAATCTATTAAGTGGTCTATGACTACCAACGGTGTTCTACTTGATGAAAAGGTATGTGAATTTTTACAAAAACATAATGTTGGTACAGTTTTAAGTATTGATGGTCGTAAACAAGTACATGATAAATATCGCTATTTCAAAGATAAGTCCGGTAGTTATGACAAAGTAGTTTCAAACTATCAAAGTTTTAAAGAATATAGTGATGATTATGTTGCTAGGGGAACATTTACTAAATCTAATCTGGATTTTTATAATGATGTAGAACTTTTGAAAGATCTTGGTTTTGAGCATTTATCTATGGAACCTGTAATTGGTGGTGATTTAACTTATGATGATTTAGATGATATCAGAGAAAGCTATGATATTTTAGCTGAAAAATACTTAGATTGGTTAGTAAAGGAAACTCCACTGGATTTTTTTCATTTTAATATTAATTTAAAAGGTGGTCCTTGTATTTACAAGAGGATAACGGCTTGTGGAGCTGGATTTGAATATTTAGCCATTACTCCAATTGGTGATATTTTTCCTTGTCATCAATTAATAGAAAATAAGGATTATCGAATTGGTAATATTATGAATAATTCATTCGACAATAAGTTAAGTGATGAATTTAAAAATATTAATATATATACAAAGGAAAAATGTGCTAACTGTTGGGCTAGATTTTATTGTAGTGGAGGTTGTCATAGCAATAATTTAAAATATGGTGGTGACCTCAGTTCACCAGATGATTTAAGTTGTGAAATACAAAAAATAAGATTTGAAACAGCAATATATGTACAAGCACAAAAATTGTTCAGGGAATTGTCTGATAAGAACTTGAAAACAAGTGATGAAATCACTAAGGAAAAGATAATAGATATGTTAGAATAAATCTATATGATAATAAAGGAGTGATAATATGCTAGATTTAACAATTATAGGCGCTGGACCTGCTGGTATGACAGCAGCGCTCTACGCATTAAGAAGTGGACTCAATGTAGGAATTATTGAACAAGGAGCTCCAGGTGGACAGTTATTAAAAACAGAAAAAATAGATAATTATCCAGGATTCGCCGATGGTGTTCTAGGTATGGATTTGGCAACAAATATGTTTATACAAATAAGTGCTTTCGAAAATTTCCAGTTAATAAATGATACTGCAAAAAAAATAACAAGAACTTCAAATGGTTTTACTGTTGATATTTCTACTGAGAAAGTAGAAACAAAAGCTGTTATTATAGCAACTGGTGGATATCCAAGAACATTGGACATCCCTGGAGAAAAGGAATATTCAGGTAAAGGAGTCTCCTATTGTGCAATTTGTGATGGTTTTTTCTTTAAAGGTAAAATTGTTGCAGTTATAGGTGGTGGAAATACAGCTTTAGAGGATGCTATATATCTTTCTAGCATGGCTAAAGAAGTATATTTAATACATAGAAGAAATACTTTTAGAGGCAGTAAAATTCTAGTCGATAAATTAAAAAGTTTAAGTAATGTTCATCTTGTTCTAGAGAAAATTCCTGTTGAGATAAAAGGTGACAATAAAGTTTCAGAAATTGTAGTAAAAGATGTTAAAAAGAATGTTATAAGCAATTTGTATGTTAATGGTGTATTTCTGGCAATCGGGCAAATAATGAATAGTGATTTTGTTAAGGAAACTCTTGCAACAGATGATACGGGTCATATTGTCGTTGATGAGAAAATGAAATCTGTAATCCCAGGTCTATTTGCCTGTGGAGATGTAATTACTAAGGACTTAAGACAAGTTTCTACTGCTGTGGGCGATGGTGCTATAGCAGGACAAATGGCTTATGAATATTTAAGCAAATTATAGAGGGAGCGTTTCAAATGAAAGAATATTTAAAAATGATACTTGCCGGTATAATCGGAGCTTTAATTGCTATAGTACTTTATACAGGCATACTTTCAATAACGGATCGTTATCAAGTTAAAGATAATAAGCCTGTAACACAAGTTGAAGAAGTGCTAGTAGGAGAAAATATATCTATACCTAAAATAGTAGAAAAAACGTCTCCGTCAGTAGTACAAATATCAAGAAATGCAGGTGTTAACTCATTCACCTTAGGTTCGGGTGTAATCATTGACGCAACTTTAGGTTATGTTGTTACAAATTATCACGTAGCTGGTAATACTGGTGATTTGTCGGTAACACTACTAGACGGACGAGTTATAAAAGCAACACGAGTAGGTGGAGATGCAGATTTAGATATATCAATAATCAAGCTTGAAGATACAGCCGATTTAACATCAATTGAACTTGGGGATTCAAATATTCTTAAAACTGGTCAGTTAGCAATAGCAATAGGATCACCATTAAGTGCTGATTTAGCCAATAGTGTAACGGTTGGTGTAATTAGTGCTATTTCTAGAGAGATAACATACAAGGCTCCAAGTGGTAATGATGTTGTGCTTAATGTTATTCAGACAGATGCAGCTATAAATCCTGGTAATAGTGGTGGTGCTTTAATTAATTCTCTTGGGCAATTGATTGGTATAAATAGCATTAAAATTTCACAAACAGGTGTTGAAGGTTTAGGATTTGCAATTCCAATTAATGATGCAAAACCAATTATTGAAGAAATAATTAAAACTGGCACTGTTTCTCATTTATATCT
>JAGXHX010000051.1 GCA_024635955.1 Bacillota bacterium | reverse complement strand
GATGGATACAGTATATTAAATGCTGATGATTCTGCATATGCTGAAATTATGAAAATAGCTGGTGGAAAAATTTCTACATATTCATTAAAAGATACTGGTGATTATAGGGCTTGTAACATTAAAATGGATATTAATGGCACAAGTTTCACATTAATTAATGATAAGTTGCAAATTGAAATACATCTAAAAATGATTGGAGAATTTAGTATATATAATTCACTTGCTGCTATTGCAGTAGCTCATGAATTAAACATAAGTTTTAAACATATAGTGGAAGGACTGAAAAAAGTTTCCGTAAATGGTCGTTTCCAACTAATTGAAAGCAAAAAGGACTTTGCAGTTGTAGTAGATTATGCACATACACCTGATGGATTATATAATGTGTTAACTACAGCGAAAAAAATAACACAAGGTAAAGTGATTTGTGTTTTGGCTGTGGAGGAGATCGAGATACTAAAAAAAGATCTGTTATGGGAAAAGTTGCAGGTGAACTGAGTGATTTTTGCATCATAACATCTGATAATCCTAGAACAGAAGAGCCTGAAATGATTATTGAAATGGTTGAAGTGGGAGTCAAAGAAGTAAATGCTACATATATAAAAATCACGAATAGAAAAGATGCAATAGAATATGCAATTAGAATAGCCAAAAAAAATGATATAATTATTATTGCGGGTAAAGGACATGAGGATTATCAAATAATAGGTAAAACTAAATATCCTTTCAGTGACTATGAAATAGCAAAAAATCTGTTAGATAGCAAGGAATGAAATTATGATATGCAATTTATTTGAGTTGAAAGAATTGTTTAATGTGAATGGACATGAAAGTGAAAAAAACATAATTATCGAAGGTATATCAACTGATACTAGAACTTTAAAAAGCAATAGTGCTTTTTTAGCAATTAAAGGTGAGAACTTTAATGGACATGACTTTGTAAAAAAAGCGATTCTACTAGGTGCAATTGCTATCATTGTTTCAGTTGATTTTGATGATTCTAAATACACTTATTCAAATTTTATCAAGGTAATTGACACGGTAAGTGCATATGGTTATATTGCTAGACTTTATAGAATGAAAAATAAATTTAAAGTTATTGCCATAACAGGGTCAAGTGGTAAAACTACAACTAAAGATATGGTTGCTAGTGTATTGAGTCGAAAATATATAGTTGAAAAAACATTCGAAAATAATAACAATGAAATTGGTCTTCCATTTACTATATTGAATGCTAACATGAATACAGAAGTATTAGTATTAGAAATGGGTATGAGAGCATTAGGCGAAATAGAATATTTAACAAAAATAGCCTTACCAAATATTGGTATAATAACTAATGTTGGTATAGCACATGTTGGTGAATTGGGGAGTCAAGCTAAAATACTTGAAGCCAAAGCAGAATTATTAGAAAATTTGCCTATAGATTCTG
Source organism: Bacillota bacterium (assembly GCA_024635955.1). Classification (GTDB taxonomy): domain Bacteria; phylum Bacillota; class TC1; order TC1; family TC1; genus WTXA01. The sequence goes on along the minus strand of JAGXHX010000051.1, from coordinate 6,014 downwards.
TTGCCATAATAAATGGTGAAGATGGTTTCACTAGTGAGTTAAGAAAAAAATTCAAAGGTGCTATTAGAGTGTTTGGCTTTAATGAAAATGCTACAATTAAAGCTGTAAATATAGTAGAAGAAAAATATAATACAAATTTTAATGTTGTTAGGGAATTAATTAATGAAAGAATAAATTTAAATTTAAAAGGAAAACATCTATTGTTAGATGCTTTGATTGCAATTGAAACAGGATACATACTAAATGTTGGAATTATTGATGCTGTTAATGCACTTAACAATTTGGAAGTATCATCTGGAAGATTAGAATTAATTAAAATGAATGATTACATAATTATAAATGATAGTTACAATGCCAACCCAGATTCCATGAAAAGGTCTATTGATGTACTATTTTCATATGATGGCAATAAAATTGCAGTACTTGGAGATATGAGAGAATTAGGACTTAATGAGATGGAATATCATAAAGAAATAGGTAGATTCTTATCTGGGAAAAAGCTCAAAGCTTTGATAACAGTAGGCAAACTAGGTAAATATATTGCATCAGTGCTTATAGAAACAAAAGAATTACCAATTCCAATATATTCTTTTCAAGATAATGTGTCAGCAGGTAAAAAACTTAAAGAATTAGTAACATCCAATGACATAGTTTTAGTTAAAGGTTCTAGAGCAATGATGATGGAAGAGATTATTAAATATTTAGAGGAGGAGGTGGTATAATGTTTTTTTTACAATTGATTATAATTTTTATTGTGACATTGGTAGCTGGTCAATTTATAACAAATAAGTTAAAAAAATATAAACTAGAACAAACCATTAGAAATGATGGTCCTCAAACCCACCTTATAAAACAAGGTACACCTAGCATGGGAGGTTTGATTTTTCTAATCCCAATAATAATCTCTAGTATATTATACTTACCATTTTCAATTATACCTTTGTTAGCTTTATTAGGTTATGGTAGTATTGGGATTTATGATGATTTGGAAAAAAGAGTTACAAAAAAAAGTGGAGGAATCTCTATTAAGAAAAAATTAATATTAGAAATTCTTATTGGTTTATTTGTTGGTATTATAGCAGTAATTTTTATGGATAATACTAGCATTGGCTTTACTCAACATATATTTCTTGATGTGAATTGGTTTATTTATATTTTATTTATTGCTTTTTTTATAATTGCTGTGACGAATGGAACAAATCTAACAGATGGTTTAGATGGGCTAGCTACTTTAACTACAATACCAATATTCATATTTTTTATTGGTATTAGTATATTACAAGGCAATTATTCTTTAGCACAATTTAATGCCTTAATTATTGCAACATTATTAGGTTTCTTGATATTTAATAAACATCCAGCAAAGATATTTATGGGCGATACAGGATCGTTAGCTTTGGGGGCTCTAGTAGCTGGAATGTCTATTTTATTAAATGTAGAAATCTTATTATTGATTTTTGGTTTTATATATTTAATTGAAAGTGTTTCTGTATTATTACAAGTAGCCTATTTTAAAAACACATATGGTAAAAGATTATTTAAAATGGCACCAATTCATCATCATTTCGAACTTTCAGGTTGGGGTGAGAATAAAGTTGTCATTCTTTTTACAATTATTGCATTTTTAGCTTCGGCTTTAGCTTATATTTTGTACACAGTGTTGTAGGTGAATTATGGATTATAAAAATATGAAAATCTTAGTGTTGGGTAAAGGCAAAACTGGCACAAGCACATATAATTTTTTAATAAAACAATTTGCACTAGTTAAATTAGTAGATGAAGTTGTTGACGGCCCTTTTATAAATATTAATCCTTTGGAGTATAATTTGATTATTCAATCTCCTGGTATTTCAAGACAACATCCATTCTTGGTCAAATGTGATCAATTAGGGGTTAAGGTTACAAATGAGATAGAATTAGCATATGAATTTGTTGATAAACCAATAATTGGAGTTACAGGAACTAATGGCAAAACAACTATTGTGAATCTTATAGATTATATTTTTAAAGTTTGCGGAATTAAAAGTTCTTTAGTTGGCAATGTGGGGAATCCTTTTATTGAATCAGCATTAAAAAATAAGGATGTTTTTGTACTTGAATTATCAAGCTATCAATTAGAAACAATAAGTAATTTTAAACCAAAGATTGCTATAATTTCTAATTTAACACCTGACCATCTTGAAAGACATAAAACGATGGATAACTATTTGAAGATAAAATCTAATATATTTAAAAATATGGATAATACCGATTATTTAATATTAAATTATGATGATTATAAATTAGTAAATTTAAAAAGTGAAAATATCCCAACATTTTTTTATAGTTTGAAAAGCAAAGTCAAAGGGATTTATTTAGAAGCTGACCGATTAATATTAAATATAGATAATAAAAAAGATTTATTTTCAATAGCTGAATTAAAAATTATTGGTAATCATAATATTGAAAATACTATGGCTGGTATTTTAGCAGCTGTTTTATATGGTTGTTCAATTAAGTGTATATTGCAAGCTGTGAAAGAATTTTCTGGTGTAGAACATAGACTGGAATTTGTTAGAGATGTTCAAGGAGTAAAATACTATAATGATTCTAAAGCAACTAATCCTGAAGCAGCAATAATTGGAATTAAAGCTTTTAAAGGTAAAAACGTATATACAATATTAGGTGGCAGTGAAAAAGAAGTGAGCTATAATGAATTAGGAAAGACAATAGTTAAAAACAATGTTTTTGCCATTTTGCAAGGTAAAACTAAAGATGAGATAGGAAAAGTATTAGAAGATTTAAAATATACAAGATATATTAAGTTACTGAATTTAAAAGAAGCTGTTGATTATGCACATTCAGTAGCTGTAAATGGAGATATAATTTTATTGTCACCTGCTTGTGCAAGTTTTGATCAATTTGAAAATTTTGAAAAAAGAGGGGAAATATTCAAAAAATATGTTACTCAAATATAAAAAGAAAAAAGAAGTAAATAAAAATTCGAATAAAGACTCAGTAAAGAGTAAAGTCGGTGTGACTATGCCTAATAATTTGCGTTTACTGATAGTTGTTGGCATTTTATTAGTTATTGGTGCATATATGGTTTTCAGTGCATCTTATGTTGGAGTAGATAGTAATCCACCATGGTATTATCTTATTAGACATTTACTTTTTATGGTTGCCGGTTTAATTATGGGGATTATATTTTTTAATTTTGGCAGAATGAAAAATAAAAGTATTTTTATTTATGCTTTCTTTTTATCTTCTATATTTATTTTGGGATTAGCATACTTATTTGGAAATACAGGTGGTGGTTCTAGAAGATGGATTAGCTTAGGTTCTATCAATATCCAACCATCAGAATTATTAAAACCTGCATTAATTTTATTAATTGCACATTTATTAACTAGAAGTAAAAAGCCGCAAATATGGTTATCTCTAATAGCAGGATTTGTTGTATTTGTATTAGTAGCTATAGAGAATTTTAGTTCAGCTTTGATAATAATTTTACCAGTATTAGTAATGTTGATTGTAAATGGATTGAAAAGAAAACATTATTTTGCAGTTTTAAGTATAGGTATTATAGGAATTCCGTATTTCGTTATTTCGAAAACTTATAGATTTTTAAGACTGTTAGACTTTTCACATGTTTGGCTTAATCCTTTATCAGCTGATTATCAAGCTAAACAAAGTTTATATGCATTAGCTGATGGTAGCATATTTGGAGTTGGTATTACTAATAGTAAACAAAAATTTTTTCATTTACCTGAACATCACACAGATTTTATTTTTGCGATTGTTGGAGAAGAACTAGGATTCCTAGGAGCAGTTGCTTTGATATTGTTATTATTCGTATTAAGTTTTATAATAATACAGATAGCTTTAGAAACTAAGAATAGATTTAGTAAATTAGCAATTCTTGGATTTGGTTCATTATTTATATTTCAAACACTGTTGAACCTTGCGGTAGTAGTTGCATTGGTGCCTGTTACAGGTGTTACTTTACCATTTATAAGTTATGGTGGATCATCTTTAGTTTCATTTTTGTTGATTATAGGCTTCATTCTCGGGGCATCAAAACCTAGAAAGAGGAAAGCAAATGAAAATAAAAAATCCTAATATTGTAGTTACTGGTGGAAAAACTGGTGGACATATATATCCAGCCTTAGCAATTGCTGAAATTCTTGAAAATGAATATAATATTAAAACATATTATATTGGAGCTAAAAATGGGATGGAATCTAAAATACTAAAAAATGAAAAGATAACCTTTTATGGTTTGAATTTTGCTCCACTTGTTGGTATTTCATATATCAGAAAAATTAAATCAGTATTTATAAATATTGGTGGATTTTTTTCCAGTTTTTTATTACTCTCCAAATTAAAACCTAAATTGATAATTGGTACTGGTGGATTTGTTTCTGGACCTGTTTTAGCAGCTGCATTTGTTTTAATGATACCTATAATTATTCATGAACAAAATGTTGCACCAGGCTTTACTAATAAAGTTTTAGCGAAAATTAGCAAAGAAATTTGGATAACTTTTAATGAAAGTTCAAAATATTTTCCTAAAAATAAAAGAAAAGTTTTAACAGGAATGCCATTAAGAAAAAATTTCCAAAAATTAATTAGAAAAGATTCTAAAAAATATTTTGGTATTACAGAAGATAAAAATGTTTTATTAGTTGCCGGCGGTAGTCAGGGTTCTAAATTGATTAATGAAACTGTTAGGGAATTGTATTCGAAAATTACATTGGATCTAAATATGGTGATTATACATATTACTGGAACTAAATTCTATGATGAAATAATGAATAGTTTAAATGAAGAAGAAATACAACTAGTGAAATCTGGCAATTTAATTATAAAAGATTATATTAGTGAGATGGAGCAAGCTTTAAATGCAGCAGAAATTACAATATCCAGAGCTGGCGCAAGTTTTATTTGTGAATTAATAGCAACAAAAAGCTATAGTATATTAATACCGATAAAAAAATCTGCAAGTAATCATCAGTTGATGAATGCAAAAGCAATTGAAAAATCAGGAATGGGAAGAATTATTGAAGAAGATGTATTATCATCAGAAATTTTATATTCCACACTAGATTCATTAAAACCATTTAGTTTTGATAATATTATTAGCAATAATGCAGGGATACTATATGGAGAAAATACTAAAGACATTATAAGAAAGGAATCGGGTAAATATTTAAATGAATAATATACACTTTATAGGCATTGGTGGGACAGGCATGAGTGGTCTTGCTAAAATATGTATTGAAAAAGGAATAAATGTAACAGGTTCAGACTTAAAAAATTCTGAAACAATACAAAAATTAAGGAATCTTGGAGCTTCTATTAGAATTGGACATGACAAATTACCTGAAGGTACTACTTTGGTAGTCTTTTCTACAGCTGTATCAGAAAATAATTCTGAGATTATTGATGCTAAAAATAAAAATATACCATTATGGCATAGAAGTGATATTTTAAGATTTGTTTCAGATGATAAAATAGTTTATGGCGTAGCTGGGGCACACGGGAAAACAACAACTACAACAATGCTGGCAGAAATTTTTGTCAGAGGAGAAAGAAACCCAAGCATAGCAGCAGGCGGCAAGCTTATTTTTGAAGATGCAAATGGAAAGTATGATTTAAAAGGAGATATCTTCATAGCAGAATTAGATGAAAGTGATGGTTCCTTCTTAAAAATAAAAGTTGATACTGCAATTATTACAAATATTGATGATGATCATCTTGATTACTATTCAACTAAAGAAAATATAGATAATGCATTTGCTGAATTTATTAAAAATGTAGAAGGCAAACTTATTGTTAATGGTAACGATAAGACTATAATGAGATTATTGGGAGACAAAGCAAATATTATTACATTTGGATTTAAAGATTGTGATTATACAATGGACGAAGTTCATGTTCAAAATTATAGAAATACAGCAAAGGCCTATTATAAAGGTCAATATATTGGTACAATAAATATACCTTTACCTGGTAACCACAATTTACAAAAT
>JAGXHX010000050.1 GCA_024635955.1 Bacillota bacterium | reverse complement strand
GGAGATGTGTATAAGAGACAGGTATTATGATATATTGCTAGTTGTTCATGACTTAACAATCCCTCTTGAACTTTCAAGAGATTATTTTCATCTCTTTCCTTTTCACTTAACGAATAACTATAGTACTGAACTGCTGATATTTCATCACCAATATTCATTGAATAAGAAATAGGTTCATCCAAACAACCCTTTAATTCTTGTCCATCAATAATTCTTATACAACCTCTTACATACTCTATAAATACTTGAAATGGTTTTTCAGTCCCAAGATTATACTTACAATCAGATAAAAGTTTTACCATAGAGTCATTATCTTTCTCTTCAAACAAGATTCTCAATTGAAGATTATAAAACTTCAGTATAAATATTTTATTAAAATCAGGATTCAGTTTTTTTAATCCTTCCTCAATGTACCAAAGTGCTTTGCTATTCATTTTTTTATTATAAAAATGCCATGCCAAAATAAAATAATAACTACCTGGATAATCCTTTAATAAATAGTCTTTATACCATTTAATAATATAATGAAATAGTTTAGTGCTTTTTTGTTCTTCTCCTCTTAAATAGTATTTATAAAGGACAGAAATCCTACTTAAAAAAGAACTTAGTTTATTAACACTCTCTTTAAGAAGTTTATTGTCATCCAACTGATAAATCATATGATCTGGCACATTAAAAAAACTATATTTCTCGTAGAATTTATCAGTCATTTTTAATTGAATTTTATCACCACATAACCAATTTTGTATCAATCTATAATATATACCCTCATCACTATCTTGATTATACGAAAATTTTTCTTTGTTCAGTTTTTTGCTTAAATAAACAGTGCTTTCTTGTTGTAAGCTTGAAAATATCCGTGTATTTTTAAGTTCATCTAAAAAATAGTTGATAGAATTACAATTAATATTTATTTCAGCAATAATCATAACGAGTAATTTAAGCCCCTGATCTTCGAACTGATTATAATTAAAGCATTTTAATTCATTTCCATAATAACGACAACTTTGACTTTTAATTGTCTCAATAATTCTTTGCTCCATTGCTATTTTTTCAACTTTTGATTTTGCATATTGATAATATTCAATTAAAAAATTACTCTCTATTATCAAGTTGCTTACTAATATAGACCTATGTTTTTCCCTTGTTTCTTTTGAAATATTTTGAGCATTTTTTTTATTTATGAAATCCAAAAAAAACGGATAAAATAAATAAAAGCCATTATTCTCATAAAACATTGTCTTATTCTTTATTAACTTATTCAATTGGAAACTTGAAAGTCTGTAATGATATGCTAGATTTGCAAATAAAGAAAATGAGATTTTCTCAAGACAACTACAGGTAGCAATTAAATTATATTCATTTATAGAGTTGAATTCATATTCATCTTCATAAATATCTAAAACGTGTTTTTTCAATAATAACAATGTCTCATTTTTCCCATTAAAATTATCTATATAATATTGAACTAAATAGGGATTCCCTTGTGTATAGTTGTAAAGTTCTTCCAACTTAAAAAGTGGTATGTAGTTCTTTTCCATATTTCTAGCTATTTCTTTTTTACCTAACCAGTCTTTTTTTTCAACATCGATACGGTTTATTATATGACCCTTAACCCCATGCATTCTGTCACCTCTATCCCCCCAAATAATGTACTTTGATTAAATTGGTTGTACCTGCTTGTTTTAGTGGAATGCCAGCTGTAATAATTACTATGTCGTTCTTTTTATACTTACCTTGTTTTAGTAGTTCCTCCTCTCCTCTTTTTATTAATTGATCTGTTCCTTCATAATCTTCTTTCATAGATATAGTTTCCACTCCCCATACTAATTTTAAATGCTTTTTTAAATAGTCTTTTCCAACTAGTGCAATTATAGGAATGTTAGGTCTATGTCTAGCTACTCTCCTTGCTGTACCACCACTTGATGTTGGAACGACTAAACATTTAGCGTCAATCCTACGACCAATATCAACAGTGCTATAGGCTATTAAATCTACAATACTCTCTGATTTTTTCAATTTCCTAAAATGCATAGGCTCAAGAATATGTAAATCCTTTTCAATTTCACAAGCTATTTCATTCATGGTACTTAAACTTTTAATTGGGAAAAGTCCTGATGCTGTCTCTCCAGAAAGCATAATTGCATCAGTTCCATCTAAAATACTATTTGCGATGTCACTAACTTCAGCTCTTGTAGGTCTAGGATTCCTTATCATAGAGTCTAGCATTTGGGTAGCTACTATAACTGGCTTGCCTATTATTCTGCATTTTTGTATTATGCTCTTTTGTATTGCCGGCAATTCCTTGATAGGTATTTCAACACCCAAATCACCTCTAGCTATCATTACTCCATCAGAGACTTCAATAATACTATCGATATTTTTTACTGCTAAATCACACTCAATTTTTGCGATGATTTGAATTGTTTTGTTTTCTGCTCCAATAATCTTTCTTACTTCTAATATATCTTCAGGTCTACGGACAAAAGATAACGCTATAAAATTTACGCCTTTTTCTATACCGAATAATATATCTTGCTTATCTTTTTCGCTGATACTAGGTAATTTTATGTTTACCTTCGGTAAATTTACGCCTTTTTTACTTCCTAATAATCCACCATTAAGAATTTTGCAAGTAATTTCATCATTTTTTGTACTCATTACCTTTAAAGCAATCAGTCCGTCATCTAGTAATATTTCATCACCAACACTGACTTCTCTTGGTAAATTACCATATGATATACTAATCATTTTTTTTGAAGTTTGAACATTTTTAGTTGTTAAGATAATTTGTTCATCTTTTTCTAATTCAACTTGCCCATCAGCAAATCCTGTTCTAATTTCTGGACCTTTAGTATCAAGTAATATAGCTATATCATCGCCTGTTTTATCATTATATTCTTTTATCATTTCTATTCTTTTATTATGTTCCTCACTAGAACCATGAGAAAAATTCAGACGTGCCACGTCAAATCCTGTTTTAGCCAATTCTTGAAAAACATTAATATCATCAACTGCTGGGCCTAATGTACATATAATTTTTGTTCTCCTCATATTTTACTCCTTATTTATAAATAGACTTAAGTGCTTTTTCCACTTTTTCAGGTACCAAACCTTTTATTTCACCATCAAGTTTTACCACACTCTTAATTATTGTGGAACTTAAAAAAGTATATTCACTTGAAGTTGTCAAGAATACTGTTTCTACAGAATCATTAAGGTTTTTATTCATCAATGCTAACTGAAATTCATATTCGAAATCTGAAACTGCTCTTAAACCTCTAATTATAACTTTAGCATTCTTACTTTCTGTAAAATGCATAAGCAAACCACTGAAAGATTCAACTTCAATATTCTTTATGTCTTTTACAGCATCCTTCATAAAATCTACTCTTTTATTGATATCAAATAATGTATTCTTATCTGAATCAACTGCAACACCAACAATAATCTTGTCAAATAATTTACTAGCTCTTGTTAATATATCAAGATGACCATTAGTTACAGGATCAAATGTCCCTGGATATATACCTATCTTCATTTAATAATTACCTCCCCATATGTTTTTAAATAATCAGTTACTTCCTTACTATTATTTAACAAATATTTTACACCTAAATTATATTCTTTCTCTTCAATATATAATTTTACAAGATAGTTACCTTTGTTATTAATAATATACTCCTTCAATCTGATAAGATCATCCCTTTTATTCATCTTTTCATTTATGAGTACTTCTATAGTTGGTTTTTCTTCTGTATTTGATGTCTCGCTTTGTTTTTTTTGTTTTTTAAGGTAATCTTTTATCTGCAACCAATCATTGGGTGCTACAATTTTTTCTGCTAATAACTTAGTATCTCTTTCAGTTACTTGCATCCTACCAGCAACTAGAATAACCTTACCTTTCATCATTAAATTATATGCTTCGGCAAAAACTCGTGGAAAAGCTATAACTTCTAAACTACCTATTTCATCTTCGACATTAAAAATAGCCATTAAGTCGTTTTTCTTGGTCTTTCTTTCTTTTAAATTCTCCAAAACTCCTCTAACTACAATTCTTTTATTATCAAAATCTTCATCAATATCGACTATATCAGTAAAACCTTCAACTTTTTCAAGTTCTTCAAATTGTGCAAGTGGGTGTCCGGAAATATAGAAACCAAGTATTTCCTTTTCTTTAAGCAGAGTCTCATCGATTGGAAATTCAGTTTTTCCAACAATTGTGGGAGTATTACTATCCATATCAAATTCTTCCAAATCAAATAAAGAAACCTGATTACTATACAAATCCCTTTGATAATTAATACCCTTATCATATGCAGTATCAATTGCCATTAATAAGCCCTTCCTTGTATACCCCATAGTCAAAAAAGCTCCACTATAAACAAGACTTTCTATAACTTTCTTCCCAGTAGTCTTTAGGTCTACTCTTCGACAAAAATCATCAATATCCTTATATTGGCCATTTTTTCTTTCTTCTATTATTGATGTTATTGAATTATACCCTATGTTTTTAATAGCACTTAGCCCGAATCTAATTGTACTCCCCTTAACACTAAAATCTTCAAAACTTTCATTTACATCAGGAGGAAGTACTTTAACTCCAATTTTTTTACAATCAGATATGTATTGATTCACTTTGTCAAATGACATAATAACACTAGAAAGAAGAGATGCCATAAACTCCTCACGATAATTGGCTTTTAAATATGCTGTTTGATACGCCAATATACCATAAGCGGCACTATGGGATTTATTAAATCCATAACCGGCAAAATATTCTATCAATGTGAATATTTCTTCTGCAAGTTTTTCATTAATCTTATTAACTTTGCAGCCATCAAGAAATTGTTGTCTGTTTTTTTCTAATATAGCCACAATTTTTTTACCCATGGCTTTTCTTAAATTATCAGCTTCACCTAAGGTAAACCCAGCAAGTTCTTTGGCTATTCGCATAACTTGTTCCTGGTATAGTATTACACCATAAGTATCCTTCAATATTGGTTCAAGTAGTGGATGTAAGTAGGTCACTTCAATTTTTCCATGTTTTCTATTAACAAAGTCATCTATCATTCCACTGCCAATTGGTCCAGGTCTATAAAGTGCAACCAAAGCTATAATGTCATCAATATTATCTGGTTTTAAATTTCTGATTATATTCTGCATGCCTTTGGATTCTAATTGGAATAAGCCACTAGTTTTTCCAGAGCTTAGTAATTCATAAGTTTTTTGGTCATCTAAAGGTATTATTTCAATATCTACATCTATCTCTCTATTTTCTTTAATCTTTTTAACCGCATCTCCTATCACAGTTAATGTTCTAAGCCCTAAAAGGTCCATTTTTAAGAGGCCTAACTCTTCAACTGTGGTCATAGTATACTGAGTCGTTAAATTACCTTCACTCTCTATTTTAATAGGCAGAAAGTTATCAATTGCACCAGGCGATATTACAACTGCTGCAGCATGTGTAGAGGAATGTCTAGGCATGCCTTCTAATTTCATGGCAATATCTATCAGTTTTTTTATATCATTTTTAGAAGTATAAGCTTCTTTTAAATCAGCGCTTTTCTCGATTGCTGATTCCAATGTTATCTTTAATTCATTGGGAATCATTTTAGCCACCTTATCTACTTCTGTAAGGGGAATGTCTAAGGCTCTACCTACATCTCGAATTGCTGCTCTAGCTGCCATTGTTCCAAAAGTTACAATTTGAGCAACTTTATCATGTCCATATTTCTCGACCAAATAACTAATTACTTCCCCTCTTCTAACATAACAAAAGTCTGTATCAATATCAGGAAGGCTAATCCTTTCCGGATTCAAAAACCTTTCAAAAAGCAAATCATATTTAATAGGATCTATAGTAGTGATATCTAATGAATAAGCAACTATACTACCTGCTGCAGATCCTCTGCCTGGTCCAACATAAATACCATTCTCTTTTGCATATTTAATCATATCCCAGACTATTAAAAAATATCCAGGATATCCCATTTTACTTATAACTTCCAGCTCATATTCTAAGCGGTCTTCAACCTGACCTTCTATTGTGCCGTATTTTTTTCTGGCACCTTCATAACATAATTGTTTAAGATAACTGTCTAGTGTCTCTCCTTCTGGAACTATAAATGAAGGCAAATGGTTTTCATCAAAATTAAATTCAACATTACATCTATCTTTAATTTTGATTGTATTTTCAATTGCACTTGGTATATCTTTGAAAATATCATACATTTCTTGAGACGATTTAATATAAAACTCACTATTAGGAAATTCTAATCGATTTTCATCCTTGATTGTTTTCCCCATTTGTATGCACATTAAAACATCATGACTGAATGCATCATCCTTATTTACATAGTGAGAATCATTGGCTGCTACTAAAGGTATTTCTAATTCTCTACTTAATTTTATAAGTTGACTGTTTAAAAATTTTTCTTCATCAAGATGATGATCTTGTATTTCTATAAAAAAATTACTTTTCCCAAATATATCTAAATATTCCTTAGCTGCAACTACTGCGCCCTGATAATTATCCCTTCTTATTAAAGTAGGTATCTCACCAGCCATACAAGCACTTGTAGCAATTATGCCTTCTTTGAATTCCATTAATACTTCTTTATCTATTCTAGGTTTATAATAAAACCCTTCGGTATAACCTTTTGAAACTATTTTTATCAAATTATGGTAACCTTCATTATTTTCAGCAAGTAAAATAAGATGATATCTTTCATCATCTACTTCTCTTCTATGTCTATCTTTTGATAAATACACCTCACAACCAATAATAGGCTTAACCCCTTCTTTTTTGCAGGCTTTATAAAAGTCGACTACACCATACATTGCTCCATGATCAGTAATTGCCACAGCATCCATACCTTTGGCTTTTATAACTTTTGGCAATTCGTTAATTTTTATAGCTCCGTCTAATAAACTAAATTCACTATGCAAGTGTAAGTGAACAAATGGATTACTCAAATTCTCTCCCCCTTTTTACTTAATCCAATTATATCATTTTTAAGTTATTATAGTTATTTTTTAATATAATTCAAGAGAAGGTGCTAAACATCTTCTCTTGTTAAAATTCTTTACAAAAATTTCTTAATACATGTTTTTATTTTTTCTCCATCTATTTCAATTACTCCATATGTATTAGAACTACCTCTCCCGCTCGTTAGGGATCCAGGATTAAAATATATTTTTTCACCTATCTTTTCGATAGAGGATGTATGACTATGTCCAAAACAAATTAAATCAACTTTTTCTCCTAAAAATTCTTTTCTTACATTATCAATTATCCTAGGTGAAGTACCATTCCCATGAACAATACCTATACTCACATCCTCCAAAAATATAATTCTTCCTACTGGTATGTTAGTTTGCAGATGAAAATCATAATTATTTCCTAATACTGCATAAATAGGTATATTCAAATTTAATAAATCTTCATAGAACTCAATATCTTGAATATCTCCACAATGTATTATTCCGTCATATAATTTTTTGTCTTGATCATCAAATAATAAATCGTAGAATTCACTAGGTATTTTTCTATACGGATGGTGAGTGTCTGAAATAACTAATATTTTCCTCATTTATTTCAGCCCCTTAAAATCACCTTGTCTTAAAGCTTCATATAGAACTATAGCTACAGCATTACTTAAATTTAATGAGCGGAATTTTTCACCCATAGGTATTTTACATACATTTTCCCAGTTTGGTTCCATAACTTCTATAGGGAGGCCTCTAGTTTCAGGTCCAAATACTAAATAATCATTTTCACCATATACCTTTTTTGTATATGAAACATCTCCTTTGGTAGATAAAAAATACATTGTGCCAGTTTGATTATTTTCTAAGAAATCTTGATAATTCTCATAAATTTTCAAATCAAGAAATTCCCAATAATCTAGTCCTGCTCTTTTAAGATATTTATCTTCTAGACTAAAACCTAACGGTTTAATTAAATGCAATGTTGAACCTGTAATAGCACAAGTTCTTGCTATATTACCTGTATTACTGTGTATTTCCGGTTCATAAAGTACTATATTCATATTTCCCTCCTTATATCTGTACTACTGCTACAATGCTCTACTCTATTATATTAGCATTATTTTTGCTATAATTAATAGTATATAAATAATTTTACGAGGTGATATTTATGGGTAAAACCCTTACAGCAAAAATACTTAATAACCATCTAATGGTTGGTGAATTAAAAAAAGGACAAGAAATCGGCATAAGAATTGATCAAACTCTGACTCAAGATGCAACTGGAACAATGGCTTATCTTCAATTTGAAGCAATTGGACTGCCAAGAGTTAAAACTGAACTTTCTGTTAGTTATATAGATCATAATACTTTACAAACTGGTTTCGAAAATGCTGATGATCATGCCTTTCTGCAATCAATTGCGGCTAAATATGGTCTGTACTTTTCAAGACCAGGCAATGGCATTTGCCATCAAGTTCATTTAGAACGTTTTGGACAACCTGGTAAGACGCTGTTAGGCTCAGATAGTCATACTCCAACAGGTGGAGGTTTAGGTATGTTAGCTATAGGAGCTGGAGGCCTTGATGTAGCTGTTGCAATGGCAGGTGGTCCCTTCTATTTGACTACTCCTGAGGTTGTAGGTGTTAATCTAAAAGGCCAACTTAAGCCTTTTGTTACCTCTAAAGATATAATACTTAAAGTTTTAGAAATAATTGGAGTTAAAGGTGGAGTTGGTAAAGTAATAGAATACTATGGAGAAGGAATTAAAAGCCTTACCGTGCCAGAAAGAGCAACCATTACTAATATGGGTGCAGAACTTGGTGCTACAACATCAATATTCCCTAGTGATGAAATAACTAAAAATTTCTTGGAAGCTCAAAATAGAGTATCAGTTTTTAAGGAATTATTAGCAGATGCAGATTGTAAATATGATAATATTATAGAAATTAATTTAAACGACTTGGAACCTTTAGCTGCTGCTCCGCACAGCCCAGATAATATTAAGAGTATAGCTAGTCTAGAAGGTATGAAAGTTAATCAAGTAGCAATAGGAAGTTGTACTAACTCTTCTTACATAGACTTAGTTAAAGTAGCTAAAATACTTAAAGGAAAAACTGTTAATCCTGATGTTAGTTTAGTAATATCTCCAGGATCAAAACAGGTATTTGAAATGTTGGCCAAAGATGGTTATTTAAAAGATCTAATAGCTTCTGGTGCAAGAATATTGGAGTCAGCCTGTGGTCCTTGTATAGGAATGGGGCAGGCACCTAGTACTAATGCAGTATCACTAAGAACTTTTAATAGAAATTTTTTTGGACGTAGTGGTACAAAAGATGCTTCAATTTATCTAGTAAGTCCTGAAACAGCTGCAGCGAGTTCGCTAACTGGTGTAATAACCAATCCTACAAAACTAAAACTTGATGTTACTACCTTTATGCCAGAGCACTTCTTAATAGATGATAATATGATAATACCACCATTACCTGATGGAAGTGAAGTAGAAATAATACGAGGGCCTAATATCAAACCTTTACCTGTAAATAGCCCTTTAGATAATAATATTAAAGGTGAAGTATTAATCAAAGTTGGAGATAATATAACCACCGATCACATC
>JAGXHX010000049.1 GCA_024635955.1 Bacillota bacterium | reverse complement strand
AGTAGTGATATAAGGGGATATTCCCTTGGTATTGGACATATGGATATTACCATTGGTCTTTTAACAGAACTAATTGAAGATAGAGATATCAAAGATACTGTTTTAGAATTAATGATTGATAAAGATATAGTGGGATTAGAAACTATTCTACCTGAAAAAATAAAAGATAAAGTTATGGTGTTAGCAGCTAGAAATGGTGGGATGGACTACATAGATAGAGTGAAGAATTTTTCATCCGATGAAAAATTTAAAAATGCTATAAATAGATTGGAAGTAATATATGGAATATTAGAAAATTTAGGTTATAAAGATAAGATTTTCTTTGATTTTAGTATTTTAGGTGACTTTTCATATTATACTGGACTCTTGTTTGAAGGTTATGGTAAGGGTATAGGTATTCCGATTATTAAAGGTGGAAGATATGACAATTTAATCGAAGAATATTTTGTGGAAAAACCAGCTGTTGGATTTGCCATTGATGTTGATCTATATATAAGATCGATGAATTGTATAATAGAAATTCCAAAGTCACAAACTTTGAAAGGTTCCTCAGATTATATTGAAAGATTTAGAGAAGCCAGAAGCGCCCATCAAAAGGGTGAAATTGTAGAAATAAAGCTGGAGGATAATTAGAGTGGGAAATAATAAATTAGTTATAGCATTGCCAAAAGGCAGATTAGGTGAAGAAGCACTTGAAATTTTAAAAGAAACAGGACTACCAGTTGAGGGTGTTGAAGTTGAATCCAGAATTTTACAATTTGAAGTTAATGAAGTAAGATACTTAATTTGCAAACCTACTGATGTCCCTATTTTTGTGGAGCATGGAGTGGCAGATATTGGAATTGTTGGTAAAGACACTATTGAAGAAGAAAAAAGAGATGTATTTGAACTTTTAGATTTAGGGTTTGGAAAGTGTCATTTTTCAGTAGCCGTACCTAAGATTCTAGCAGAGGAATATGGATCTCCATTTCCTTTATATCAGTTTAATCATAAAAGAGTTGCAACAAAATTTATTAATGTAGCTGAAGATTTTTTTGCTGGAGAAGGGTTGCAAATGGAATTGATAAAACTACATGGCAATGTAGAACTAGCAGCAACCATAGGATTGGCTGACATGATTGTTGATATAGTTTCAACAGGAACAACTTTAAGGGAAAATGGACTTGTTGAAGTTAAAGAGATATTTCAAGCTTCTGCAAGACTTATTGCTAATAGAGTTAGCTATAGAGTGAAAAATGAACAATTGTATAAATTAACTGAAGATATTAAAAAAATAGTCAGTAAACGAGGTAAATAATGAAAAAAATATTTTATGATGATAAAAGTTCCATTGATGCTTTATTAAAAGAGAATAAGACACTTGGAACTAAAGAATTATTTAATAAAGTCCAAACTATATTAGATGATATAAAAAATAATGGATATAATGCAGTAAGAAGATATACAGCTAAATTTGATGGTGTTGATTTAAAAGAAAATGAATTTAGAGTTTCTGAGGAAGAAATTGAAGAAGCCATGGCTTATGTAGATTCAGATTTTATTGAAGCAATAAAATTGGCAATATTAAATGTAGAGAAATTTCACAAAAAACAAATGCTGGTAACTACTTTAGAAGAATCTGAAGATGGTATAATTTTAGGTCAGTTAATAAGACCAATAGAAAGAGTTGGATTGTATGTTCCTGGTGGAACTGCAGCCTATCCTTCATCAGTTGTAATGACTGCCGTACCGGCACAAGTCGCAGGAGTTAAAGAAATTATTATGATTTCTCCTCCTGGTAAAGATGGAAAAATGAATCCATATACTCTTGCAGCAGCTAAACTTTCTGGAGTAACTAATATTTATAAAATAGGTGGGGCTCAAGGTATTGGAGCTCTAGCTTATGGAGCTGGTTCATTAAAAAAAGTTGATAAAATAGTTGGACCTGGAAATATTTTTGTTACTTTGGCAAAGAAAATAGTATATGGTACTGTAGATATTGATATGTTAGCAGGTCCTAGTGAAATATTAGTGATTGCTGATGATAAGGCTAATCCTGTATATATTGCTGCAGATCTGTTGTCTCAAGGAGAACATGATAAACTAGCATCATCTATTCTTGTAACTTTTTCAGAAAAAGCAGCTGAGGCCATTGAAATAGAGTTGGAAAAACAATTGAAACTTTTAATAAGAGAAGAAATAGCTAGAACATCTATTGAAAATAATGGAGCAATAATAATTGCTAATAATATGGAAGAGGCAATAAATTTTTCTAACGCTTATGGACCTGAACATTTAGAATTAGCTATAGAAGAACCATTTGTGTGGCTGGAAAGTATTAAAAATGCTGGTGCAGTGTTCCTTGGCTACTATACTCCTGAACCGATAGGAGACTATTTTGCCGGTCCTAATCATGTTTTGCCAACCAATGGTACTAGTAGGTTTTATTCACCTTTAAATACACATACATATTTAAAGAAAACCAGTGTTATATCATACACTAAAGAGGCGTTAATTAAAAAAGGGAAATATATTGAGAAACTTGCATCAGTTGAAGGTTTTACAGCTCATAAAAATTCAGTAACAGTGAGGTTAAAAAATGAATAGAACAGCAATAAAAGAAAGAAATACAAAGGAAACAAAAATTACATTAGAATTATCTATTGATGGTGATGGTTTGTGTCAAGGCAATACAGGTATAGGTTTTTTTGATCATATGATTGATTTGTTTATCAAACATAGTAATATGTCTTTAAAAATGAATGTTGTAGGCGATTTGCAAGTTGATGCTCATCATACTGTGGAAGATTTCGGCATTGTTTTAGGTGAAGTCTTAAAAGAAGCTCTAGGAGATAAAAAAGGTATAGAAAGATACGGCAGTATAATTCTACCTATGGACGAAGTTCTAATAATGTTAGCTCTAGATTTAGGTGGAAGACCTTATATAGTACTTGATGTTGAACTACCTTATGAAATAATTGGAAATTTTGAAACTGAATTAGTAGAAGAGTTTTTAAGGGCATTTGTAATGTCATCAGGTATGAATTTACACATTAAACAATTATCAGGAATAAATACACACCACATTATTGAAGGTGTCTTTAAAGCTTTAGCCAGAGCCTTGAAAATGGCAGTAAAACTAGATATTAGAAATGGACTGCCTTCTACTAAAGGCAGTATATAATGATCGGGATTATAGATTATGGTAGAGGTAATATTAGCAGTGTTGAGACAGCACTTGATAAAGGTGGTTTTGAAAATATAACAACCGATGATCATAATATTTTAAGAAAATGTGATGGTTTAATTTTGCCTGGTGTTGGAGCTTTCAAGGATGGAATGAAAGATTTGGAAGGACGAGGTTTAATTCCAGTAATTGAAGAGGCTGTTTTACAAGGAAAACCTTTACTTGGTATCTGTCTTGGTCTTCATCTCTTATTTGAAGTTGGAGAAGAAGATGGGCAGTCAGCAGGTCTAGGAATATTAAAAGGCAGAGTTGAAAGACTAACAACTAAATTAAAAATACCACATATTGGATGGAATGATTTGAAAATCATCAATCCATCTCCTATTCTTGATGATATTGTGGATGGAGATAATTTTTATTTCGTTCATAGTTACCAAGCTCATCCTGTAGATAAGAGTATTATCAGTGCCACTTGTGATTATGGACAAGACGTTGTTGCGGTAGTAACTAAAAATAATGTTTTTGGAGTTCAGTTCCATCCTGAAAAAAGTTCGCTAAAAGGGATGGTTCTTATTCAAAACTTTGGAAGGTTGGTGTCAAAATGGTCTTAGTACCTGCAATAGATATGTTAAATGGTCAATGTATTAGATTATACAAAGGTGATTACAATAAAGTCACTGTTTATGGAGATCCTGTGGAAATTGGAAAAAAATGGCAATCAATGGGAGCTGAGATGATTCATCTTGTTGATTTAGATGGTGCTGAAGCAGGGAATCCAAAGAACTTGGAAGTTATAAAAAAATTATTGGAAAATCTTGATATACCATTAGAACTTGGTGGTGGAATAAGAAATATGGATACTATAAAAATGTATTTAGACCTTGGTGTTCAAAGAATTATACTTGGGACGGCTGCAGTAGAAAATATGGCTTTAGTAGCCTGTGCAGCAGCAGTTTATGGTAATAGGATAGTTGTTGGCATAGATGCTCAAGATGGTATCGTTAAAACTAAAGGCTGGTTGAACGATACAAAAATAAAAGCTTTGACTTTAGCTTTGGATATGAAAGAATTAGGAATAGAGAGAATAATCTATACTGATATAAATAGAGATGGAACATTAAACGGTCCCAATTTAGCAGAAACTGCTGCTCTTGCCAGAGATTCAAGGCTTAAAATAACTGCTTCTGGTGGAATGTCTTCTATTAAAGATTTGAAAGAAGTCATGAAACTTGAGGAATTTGGTGTTGATGAAGTAATATTAGGTAAAGCGCTTTATGAAGATAGAATTGATTTAGTTGAAGCTTTAAAGCTTACAGGAAGGTAGGAGTAGATGCTAAAAAAAAGAATTATACCTTGCCTTGATGTAAGAGATGGCAGAGTAGTCAAGGGTATTAATTTCGTTGATATTCAAGATGCAGGTGATCCTGTAGAACTGGCCAAGTTTTATGATCAAGAGGGTGCTGACGAATTGGTCTTCCTTGATATAACTGCATCTCATGAAAAACGGGATACTATGATTGAAGTTGTAAGAAAAACTGCCAAACAGGTATTTATACCTTTTACAGTTGGTGGAGGTATTAAATCCATTGATGATATGAGAAATATTTTAAGAGCGGGAGCTGATAAAGTTTCTATTAATACTCCTGCTATAAAAAATAAAGAACTAATTACTCAAGGAGCTAAGATATTTGGTTCCCAATGTATAGTTGTGGCAATTGATGCTAAAAAAAATGAAAATGGAATATATGAAGCATATATTAATGGGGGTAGAATAAGTAGTGGTTTAGAAGTGGTTTCATGGGCTAAAGAAGTAGAGGCTTGTGGGGCTGGTGAAATACTTTTAACTAGTATGGATAGAGATGGAACTAAAGATGGTTATGATTTAGAATTGACCAAACTGGTTAGCGAAGCAGTTTCAATTCCGGTGATTGCTTCTGGAGGTGTAGGCAACTTGGAGCACTTATATGATGGTTTAGTCAAGGGAAAAGCACAAGCTGCATTAGCTGCATCAATTTTCCATTATGGTACATATTCTATAAAAGAAGCAAAACAGTATTTGATAGATAAAGGAGTAGATATAAGATGGTAAATTTTTATGATAAATTAAAATGGAATAAGGATGGATTAATACCGGTTATTACCCAAGATGCAACTACTGAAGAGGTACTGATGTTAGCCTATATGAATAAAGATTCTTTGCGTAAATCTATTGAAACTGGTGAAGTAGTATATTTTTCTCGTAGTAGAAATGAATTATGGCATAAAGGTGAAACCAGTGGTCATTTTCAAAATATAAAGTCTATGAGTTATGACTGTGATGGAGATACTATTTTGATTAAAGTTGATCAGATTGGTGCTGCTTGTCATGAAGGGGATAAGAGTTGTTTTCATTATGATTTGAAAAGTTTATTGGATGATGGTTCGAAAGTGAAGCTAGAGAGGGACGCTATGATAAATGGTGTATTTTTAGGTAAAAGATTAGGACTATTGGAAAATGTAATTGATGATAGATTTGAAAAAAGACCAGAAGGTGCTTATACAACTTATCTTTTCGATAAGGGTATCGATAAAATTCTTAAAAAAGTCGGAGAAGAAACTGCCGAAGTTATTATTGCAGCAAAGAATGAAGGTAATGAGGAATTAATTTATGAAGCTAGTGATTTAATTTATCATTTGTTAGTGCTATTTAGAGAAAAAAATGTTAATATTTCAGATATAGAGGCTGAATTAGCTAAAAGATACAAGTAAATATTTTTAGGAGGGTTAATAATGGATTTTATCTTTCGAATTAATGAGCAAATAGGTGAAATTATTAGTAGTAATGTTAGAGGAATTTGGGGTATGATTATCAACGGAGTTCTTGTTACGGTAATAATTGGGATAATTGGTTATGGTGTGTATTGGATAGTAAGATTATTATTAACTTCTTTAGTATGGCTTGCTCCAGCAATAGTTATTGTACTTACTATTATGGTGATTGCCTATCTTTTATCTAAAGTAAATAGATTGTATAAATAAGTTGTATATTTTTAAAATACGGAGTTATGTATTATTGGGATAGTGGGTGTAAAAGTCTGCTATCTTTTTTATTTTCATATTAGATAGGCTAAACATTAAGTGTCTAATTTTAATCTTGAGAATATGAAGTTAAAGGAGTATTATCATAAGTGAGGAGCAAGAAAACCTGCATTATAAAGAAAATAGTATATATAAGTTTTTGAAGAGGGATCTAAAATACAATTTATACAATGAGAAAAATAAAGATAAAGGAGATTTGAGCTGATGAATGATACAATATTAATTATATTTTATTTAATACTAGCTGTTGTTCTCATATCAATGCTACTACCCAATTTATTGAGAGCATTAGGTTTGCATCCTCGATATAAAGGGAATGCATATGACCTTTCAGGGAAAAAGGCCTTGATTATTACTACAAGTCATGGTGTTTTTGACCACAATGGGAAAAAAACTGGTGTATTTGCTTCTGAAATGACAGCACCTTATTATGAGTTTATAGATGGGAATATGACTGTTGATTTAGCAAGTATTAAAGGTGGCGTAATACCGATTGAACCTATAAGTCTTAAATATCCAATTGCATCAGATAGTGATAAAAGATTCTTGAAAGATAAGAAATTTCAACGAAAAGTCAAAGATTCACTTATAATAGATAATATTGATTTTACGACATATGATATCATATTCATGTCAGGTGGATGGGGTGCTGCTTACGATCTTGGAAAAAGTAAAATTTTAGGTGATAAAATTACCCAGGCTAATGAAAAGGGAATAATATTAGGTGCTGTTTGTCATGGGGTGCTTGGTTTTTTAATGGCAAAAGATGTTGATGACCAACCTTTAGTTGAGGGTAAAAAAATGACAGGCGTGACAGATAAACAAGTTAAAGAACTTAGAATTACAAAAACACCAATGCATCCTGAAACAGAATTAAGAAAAGCAGGTGCAAATTATCAAAGTGCTGAAGCTTTTATGGATACTTTCGCAACATTAACCATTACTGATGGGAATATGGTTACTGGTCAAAATCAAAATTCTGGGAAAGAAACAGCTCAGGCTATGATGAAATTACTTGAAGAAAGAGATAAAGATGCAAATAGAGCATAAAAAGACTCAAAATCGTGTAGGTGACTGTATGGTTTAAAGTATAATTTCATCAGATATAGGGCGTTTCATAGTTTATATGGAGCGTTTTATTTATTGAAATGTATTCTCTGACAAAATTTAAATAAATGACAGCTTCTTTGGAAGAGGAGATTTCATAAGCTCTGGAGTATAGAAAGAGCGAATGGGCTTAGAAAAACTATGAAAGAACAGAATTGGTAAAAGTTCATAAACTGTTTCTTTACATTTCTGCACTTTGTATAATCATGTTAAGACAATGTTGAATCAGTCCAATTTCAAGAATATAGAAAAGGGAGGTGCAATTGGGATGGAATATTTAAAAAATAAAATTAAATCGATACTTGTTAGAATTAAGGAAAATTCTGTAGGACGATTTTTATTTTCACTTATTAATAAAATAATAAACGATCGATTGTCGGAGCAAGCCGCTATCATGACCTACTATATTCTTCTGGCATTCTTTCCGTTTTTAATATTTTGTCTAAGCGTATTTTCTTATACAGGTCTGACTATTAATAATGTTTCGGAGGTGCTATCATCTATATTGCCAATGCAAACAGTTGATCTAATCTTAGTAACAGTGGATGAGGTATTAAATAATAATAATTCTATACTTTTTTATTTTGCTATGATAGGGACAATTGGGAGTTGGATATTAGGAGCTAATGCACTTATTACAGGTGTTAACCGCGCATATGGGGTTATGGAGAACCGGTCCTTTCTGGTTAAGAGTCTAATCACTCTATTTGTCATTATAAGTATACCCCTTTTTGCAATGATGAGCTTTTTGCTTATAGCGGTAGGAAAACTTTTACTTAATCAGTTTACAGTTTGGTTTAACTTACCAATTATATTCCAATCTATAATTTCTGTTTTACGGTATGCTGTACCGACGTTCATGTTAATTTCATACTTTACACTATTTTATAAATTTGTTCCTAATTTGCGTCTTACCTTTAGAAAGATTTTTGTTGGTGCAATGTTTACCACTTTTGGGTGGATCGCTACATCAATGTTATTTTCCTTATTTATAAATAATTTTGCTAACTATACACTCGTATACGGTAGCTTAGGTAGTATAATTGCTCTCCTTCTATGGATTAATATGAGCAGTATTATTATTTTAATCGGTGCTGAAATTAATTTCCTTGTTAAGGGGGATAATAAAGCTGGTTTTTCAAAAAAAAGATAGCATAATGAAAGTTCATTAAAAGTTAACCAGCACTCATACGAATGCTGGTTATCATAACACTTTAAATTTAATTAATTTCCTTGTCTACTTGACAAGGGATGTATCAAAGAAGGTGTCTTTTTCTTTCTCTTTTTTACGATTAGATATCTTGAGTGAAATATGATTGTAATGATATTTTAAGGACGGAATATATTATGTACTAATAAAAAAAGACATTTGTATTATAGTCTTGAAAATATTACACTAAAAGTGTATTATAATAGGAACAAGGTAGAAATAATGAATAGATAAAAGAATTAAAAAGGATTGGATTAGATTTTAAATATCAAAAATCACTGCATTTTAAGATTGAATTGTAGAAGATAATACTTAATTTTTCGCAAATTATTTATCAGCTAGGAAAATAAATTTTACTTATTTGTAAAAAATTGTTTCCAGGTGAAAAAAAATAAGGTATAATAAAAAGTAATTCTATTATTGAGGGGTTTTCTATAATGAATTATTCTTTTATTGGTGCAATCGGATATTTGCTCTTTCTTATATATGATTTAAATGAAATCAAAGGATTTCATAAGGTTATTAAAACGACTTTTTGTTTAGGACTAATACTTCAGATTAGTGCAACCATAGGGATATTTTATATCAATCTACCATACTTGAAAATATCGGTTTGGGGGATTGGGATTAGTCTATTTGGTTTTGCTTTCTTAATATACGCCTTATTTTTTTCGCTTCCCTTTGAAGCGACCTACGTAAAAGTTGGTGAAAGGCGAAAAGTCTACGACAGAGGAGTTTATGCAATGTCAAGACACCCTGGTGTCTTATTTTACATAATTTTTTACATTGGACTAGCTTTACTTGAACCAACAAAAATAACTATAATCACTTATTTGATATGGAGCATACTTAACGTAATATATATAATATTCCAGGACCTGTGGACGTTTCCTCGAAACTTTGATGATTATGATGAATATCGTCAATCCACACCCTTTTTAATACCGACATTAAAAAGCATTAGATCATATATTAATACTTTGTAAGGTGGTAACTATGAATTTAAAGGAAATGTTAGAAGAAAGACAATTTGATAAAATATGGCAGACTTATTGTGGTTTTCTAGATTTGAGCATTGAATCTTATATGGAGATTCAAAATCGCTTAATGGAAGAGCAGATAGCTTTATGGTGCAAAAGCCCACTGGGTAAAGGTATACTCAAAGGGAAAAGACCGAAGACAATTGATGACTTCAGAAAAATGGTGCCACTTACAACCTATGATGATTATGCAGATATTTTACTACAGAAGCGTGCAGAGTTATTGCCTGGCAATCCGATTATTTGGCTTCAGACGACTTGGGAAGGTGGAAAACAGCCTATAAAGATAGCGCCTTATACAAGAAGTATGCTAGACGTCTACCGCCAAAACGTAACCGCTTGTCTTATTCTGTGCTCAAGCACTGAAAAAGGAAAATTTGATGTTGAAAATACGGATCGTTTTTTATATGGCTTGGCACCACTACCCTATGCAACTGGATTATTTCCCTTAGCATTAAATGAAGAAATTGACATTCAGTTCTTACCCAATGTTAAAGAAGCGATAGAAATGTCTTTTTCAGAGTGTAATAAATTAGGTTTCAAATTAGCTATGAAGAGCGGTGTTGAATTTTTCTTTGGACTTGGAAGTGTTGCATATGCAGTAAGTCTGAGCTTTTCACAAATGTCTTTAGGAAACGGCGGTGGTATTAAAAACTTACTGAAATGTCATCCTAAGATGATTTATCGTATCTTAAAGGCAAAACGAATCACAAAGAAAGAAAATAGACCACTTATGCCTAAAGATCTATTTAAGCTAAAGGGACTCGTGGTTGCGGGAACTGATAATCGTTGTTATAAGGACGACTTAGAAAGACTTTGGGGCGTTCGACCATTGGAGCTATTTGCTGGCACTGAGCCCTCTATAATAGGCACAGAAAACTGGACTAAAAACGGAATGTACTTCTTTCCGAACGCTTGCTTCTACGAATTTCTCCATGAGGCGGATATGCTGAAACTTAAGGAAGATCCTACTTATAAACCAAAGACCTTTCTTATGAATGAGGTTGTCCCTGGCGAAAAGTATGAGATTGTTTTAACTGTTCTAAAGGGTGGTGCATTTGCAAGGTATCGAGTTGGGGATGTCTATAGATGTATTGGACTTACAAATCGAGAAGATAATACAAAGATTCCAAGATTTGAATATGTTGATAGGGTTCCAACCATCATCGACATAGCAGGATTTACTCGAATTTCTGAAAATGGGATCAAGGATGCAATTGAATTATCAAAGCTACCTATCATAGGTTGGACAGCACTTAAGGAATTTAATGAGGATAACAGACCTTATATGCATCCATACATGGAAATAGATAAATCAAGGTTTTCTGAAAGTGCGGTGAATACAGAAATAGTAAAGGATATTTTATCAACTTACTTTAAATACATTGATCAAGATTATAGAGATCTTAAAAAAATACTTGGAATGGATCCAATCAAAGTGACATTATTAAGATGTGAGACATTTGAGTCTTTTGAAAAACTCAAGCACAGACAAATTGCTAAAATTAATCCGCCTTCGTCTGAATTGAGAGAATTGATAAATTTGCAATATATTGACGTTGCAGATAGGAGGTGAGCTTAATGGGTCAAGGCATTTTTAGTTATATATCTAGTTTTGCATTGCTCTGTTATGTATTTTTGTTCATGATTTTCATCAATGCTGAGAGAAATAAAATCGTAAAATCCTTTCAATTGATTTTAGTTGCGATGATTTTGTGGACAGGCGGCTCCTTATTGATGCGTCTACAATTCTTGCCAAGCTATGTCTTATGGTATCATGTGTCTTTAGGCGGTTTAATGCTTGTGGCTTATAGCTATTTTAAATTTGTTGCTGCTTTTACTGCACAAAAGGTAACCAGTTTTTCAAGGTTGTATTTTTTAATACTAGGTAGTCTTTTTGTCATCAATATTCCGAGTGGGGTATTGCTACATTGGCCGATGCTAGTTATTGAGAATGGGACAGCTGAAATGGTCTACAGCAATATAACTTCTGCGGTTGCAATTTTGTTTGTAGCAACAGCAATTGTAATCGGGCACACGGTATGGATATTGATAAAGATATCAGGAAGAAATGCTAGACTTAAAAAACAGGTTATACCAATTATTCTAGGTCTTTTAGCTATATTTGTAGGAAATTTAGCCTTATTATTGCCGATATTTTCTGGTTTTCCTATAGATATCCTGGCAGGCGTGGTAAATGTTGGATTTTTAATGTATGCTCTTATAAGAAAACATCTGTTTAAACTCAAGTTGATGGCATCGGAGAGTGTAGGCTATTTAGTCTGCATCGTTTTAGCATTCCCGTTGTTCTATATTTTACTGCCTTACCTTGACAAAAACATTATTTTAAATATGAGTGATGTTGGCAACTTTCAATTACCAATCTATCTTTTTAGCTTTATAGTGATAGTTACTTTGCTATTCTACATCTGGAAAAAAGTGATAGCGAATATTTTTATCAGAGATGAAGAGGAAAAGAACGATATACTCAAAAATTTCTCGACTGATGTTTCTAAAAGCTTAAAGCTTAATGATATTATGCATAATACAGTTGAAGCCATTGGACTCGCAACAGGGATTAAGAAGATTGTGATTGGAATAAACGAGTTTAATTCAGAAGATTTTAAACTTAGATACAGTGACCAATCTTTAGCAGACCTGTCATATGTCTTCAGAAAAGATAACCCGATTATTAGTTGGTTGAGAGACAACAATCAAGTTTTATTTTTAGATGAATTTGAACATACGATTGCTTATAAAAGCCTTTGGGAAGCGGAGAAGTACCAGCTTAGTCGTTTATCAGCGAAGTATTGTATTGGATTGAAAGAGAATGGAAAGTTAATTGGTATAGTACTGTTCTCCGACTATGGTAGAAAAGTAAAGCTACAACAAGCAGATTTTAACATGATAGAATCTATTTGCTCAGTGGCATCTATTGCAATAAATAATGCGCATACTTATGAAAAAGCGTATTTAGAAGCGAGAACAGATGACTTAACAGGAGTCTTAAATAGAAAATATTTCTTTGAAATCGTTACAGAAATCTTTGAAAAGTACTACAGAAGCACCTTAGCTCTTATCATAGTTAACCTAGATGACTTTAAACTCTATAATCAACTTTATGGTGTAAAACAAGCGGATGAAACACTTAGTAGAGTTGCTGAAACTATCAAAGCAAGTATAGGCGAACAAGGATATATCGCAAGGTATAGTGGAAAAGAGTTTGCGATTCTCTTGCCGAATTACGATGTATTTACTTCAAAAAGACTTGTAGAGTCTATTAGAGATCAAATTAGTGAGATTACCTTAAGTCAGTCTGGAGATCGTTTAAAAAGACTAACGGTAAGCGCTGGAATCTGCGTTTCACCTTATGGCGCTAAATCCGTTAAGGAACTGCTCGATAATGCAGATCAAGCGGTTTTCCAAGTTAAACGTAAAGGTAAAAATGCTATAAGAGTTTTTGATACTTATATCACTTCAGATAAACATGAAGAAGAAGTAGATTACTCACTAGTTTACGATGATTACAAGTCAACTATCCTGTCACTTACGGCTGCTATTGATGCTAAGGACCATTATACTTTTGATCATTCGAATAATGTTGCAAATTATGCAGTCAATTTGGCAAAAGAGCTTAAATTAAATCAAGTAACAGTGGAACATATTAGACAAGCAGCATTATTACATGATATAGGAAAAATCAGTATCTCAGAGAATGTTCTTAATAAATCTGGACGACTTAATAGCGAAGAATTTGAAATCATGAAAGGGCATGTGGAGGCTTCAATTAATATAATTAAGCATTTACCTTCTCTTGATTATGTTATCCCTGCAGTATTAGGCCATCACGAAAGATACGATGGCAATGGGTATCCTAGACGGATAGCGGGTGAAGATATTCCATTGACTGCGAGGATTCTTTGTATAGCAGATTCATTTGATGCCATGATATCATTGCGCTGTTATAAGCCGGAAATGTCTGTGAAAGAAGCTCTTCAAATATTAGAAGAGGAAGCAGGTAAGCAGTTTGATCCAATGCTAGTAAACGTTTTCTCAGATATGATAAAGCGTGATATCAAAAAAACTATATTTAAAGAGAAACTTAAAGTCGTTAATAATTAGCGTTTATGTCTTCAATTAAGAAATGACTATATCAAGTCGAGTGAGATTTGTTATAGTCATTTTTATTTCAGAAAAATGAAGTATTATAAAAGTAAAACGAAAAAACTAAAGAATTTAACTATAGAAGATTAGATGTTTATCAAAATGTTTAAAGTGGCTGCAATAACAGCTAATATCTTAGTTTTATTTGAAATAATTAAATATTTTAATAGACTTAAATTTTTATATAATAATATGGTTGACAAAGAAAATCACAGATGTTATTCTTATATTAGCACTCGGAGGTGCGAAGTGCTAATAAGGAGATTTAATGGATTCAAGAAAAGAACAAATATTGAAGGCGATAATCAAAGAATATATTTTTGGTGCAGAGCCGGTCAGTTCAAAAACCATACTAAACAGATATGGACTGAATGTTAGTTCTGCAACTATCAGAAATGAAATGGCTGCACTAGAATCATTAGGATATATTAAACAACCTCATATTTCTAGTGGTAGAATACCAGCTTCTTCAGGATACAGGTATTATGTAGATTTCTTAATGGATAATGATAATATAGTAGATAAGTTTAATGTATTAGATATAAATACAAGTAATATTAAAAATATACATAACTATTTAAAAGAAGTAGCAATTCTATTAGCTGGATTGAGCAACTATACAGTAATTATTACTGAAGAAAAAAAAGGTGAAGATAAAATACATCACCTGAAATTAGTTGGTTTGCTGGAAGATAAAGCTTTACTAGTACTAGTTTTAAGTTCACAAAAAGTAAAAGACTATGTTTTATCATTTTTAGAAAAAATAAGTGAAGATGAACTGAAAAAATTAACGGAAATTCTAAACTATTATCTAATAGATAAAAATATGGATGGTATTACCCAAGAATTAAAACAAGAAATTATCAATATATTCCCTAGTAATCCATTATTAGTTGAAGAAATATTTAAAATAGTATTAACTGCTTTATATGAAGAGCGTAATGTTGATATAATAGTTGAAGGATTAAAAAATATATTTAAATTACCTGAATTTAATGAAGTGAAAAAAATAGAAAATTTTATAAATACTTTAGAAGACCAATCACAATTATCCAAAATATTTGATAATATATTAGGTCAAGAAAAAGGTAAAATTGATATAAAGATTGGTGATGAAATAGGCTTAGAAGAATTGAGTGATTTTTCAGTCATCGCCACTAATTGTTCTTTTTGCGACGGTATTCAAGGTAAAATTGGGATAATTGGACCAACTAGAATGTTTTACGAAAAAAATATTACTTTATTAGAGTCGTTATTTAAACAAAAGGAGGAATAGAGTTGGAAGAAAAAACTGTAAAAAAACCTAGAGTGAAAAAAGCTGACAAACAAGCTGAAGAAATCAATGAATTAAAAGATAAATTGTTGAGACTCCAGGCGGAATTTGAAAACTACAAGAAAAGATCCAAAACAGAACTTGAGGAAATGGCTAAATATGGTGCTCAAGGATTAATTGTTCCTTTATTGGGAGTTATCGATAACTTAGAAAGAGCATTAGCTCTTAAACCTGAGGATGGTTCCAATGATAAACATTTTAATGGGGTCGAAATGATTCATAAACAATTTGTTGAAATATTAAAAGCAAACGGCTTGGAAAAGATAGAAGCAGAAGGAATGAAATTTGATCCTAGTTATCATCAAGGAGTTATGAATGAAGCAGTCGATGATGAAGAATTAGTAAACAAAGTAATTGCCGAGTTTCAAAAAGGCTATATGCTAAATAAAAAAGTAATAAGACCAACTATGGTTAAAATAGGTATAAAAGAATAAAAAGTATAAATTAGGAGGAAAATTTAAATGGGAAAAGTAATAGGAATTGATTTAGGAACAACAAATTCATGTGTAGCTGTTATGGAAGGTGGAGAAGCAGTAGTAATTGCCAATGCAGAAGGTAATAGAACTACTCCTTCAGTAGTAGCGTTTACAAAAGATGGCGAAAGATTAGTAGGACAGGTTGCTAAAAGACAAGCAATAACCAATCCTGACCATACTGTAGCTTCAATTAAAAGAAAAATGGGAACAGATTTTAAAGTTAAAGTTGAAAACGTTGAGTATACCCCTCAACAAATATCAGCATTTATTCTGCAAAAACTAAAAAAAGATGCTGAGGCATTTTTGGGACAAGATATAAAGGATGCAGTAATTACTGTACCGGCATATTTCTCAGATAGTCAAAGACAAGCAACAAAAGATGCTGGTGCAATTGCAGGGCTTAATGTTTTAAGAATCATCAATGAACCTACAGCTGCAGCATTATCATATGGTTTAGATAAAGGTCATGATCATACAATTTTAGTATATGACTTAGGCGGAGGAACATTTGATGTATCCGTACTTGAACTAGGTGACGGAGTATTTGAAGTTAAAGCTACAAGCGGTAACAATAAACTTGGTGGAGATGACTTTGACGATAGAGTTATTGATTACTTGGTTGGTGAATTTAAAAAATCACATGGAATTGATTTAAAAAATGATAAAATGGCAATGCAAAGACTAAAAGAAGCTGCAGAAAAAGCAAAATGTGAATTATCAACAGTAACTAATTCTAATATTAATCTACCATTTATCACAGCTAATGAAGGCGGACCACAACATCTTGATATAACTTTATCAAGAGCAAAATTCAATGAATTAACTGCTGATTTAGTAGAAAAAACTATGGGACCAACTGATACAGCATTAAAAGATGCAGGTTTAAGTGCCAGTAAAATTGACAAAATTATTCTTGTAGGTGGTTCAACTAGAATACCTGCAGTACAAGATGCAATTAAAAAGAAACTTGGAAAAGATCCTTCTAAAGGAGTAAATCCTGATGAGTGTGTAGCTTTAGGAGCTGCTATTCAAGGGGGAGTGTTAACTGGAGAAGTTCATGATATACTTTTACTAGATGTAACACCTTTGTCATTAGGAATAGAAACTTTAGGCGGTATTGCAACTAGAGTAATTGAAAGAAATACTACAATACCTACATCTAAAAGCCAAGTATTCTCTACAGCAGCTGATAATCAACCAAGTGTAGATATTAATATCGTACAAGGTGAAAGACAAATGGCAGCTGATAATAAGAGTATTGGAAGATTTATGCTTGACGGTATTGCACCAGCAGCAAGAGGTATTCCTCAAATTGAAGTGAAATTTGATATTGATGCTAATGGTATCTTAAATGTTTCTGCTAAAGACAATGGAACAGGTAAAGAACAAAAAATAACAATCACTGGTAGCACAGGTTTATCTGAAGATGAAATTGATAAAATGGCAAAAGATGCTGAAATTTATGCTGAAGAAGATAGAAAGAAAAAAGAATCTATCGAAGCAAAAAACAACGCAGATTCTACAATTTATCAAGGTGATAAATTAATTAGAGACAATCCTGATAAAATAGCTGAAGAAGATAAACAAAAATTTGAAGAAGCTAAAAAAACTTTAGAAGATGCTGTAAGCAAGGATGACACTGAATTAATTAAAGCTGAAATTGAAAAAGTGCAAAAAGTATTAGAAGAAATTGGAGCCAAAATTTATAAACAAGCTGAAAGCGAACAAAAAGGCACAGCTGATGAAGCTGGACAAGGTCAAGCTGATGATGTAGTTGATGCTGACTTCACTGCTGAAGATAAAGACAAGTAAAATTTATAAAGATGCATACATCACCTCGCATGAGGTGATGTATGACGTCGAATAGTTTATGGGAGGTATTTTATTGAGTAAAAAAGACTATTATGAAGCTTTGGGTATTGAAAAAAATGCCACAGAAGCTGAAATAAAAAAAGCCTATAGAAAAATGTCCATGAAACATCACCCTGACAAGAATCAAGCACATGACTCCACTGAACAATTTAAAGAAGTTCAAGAGGCCTATGATGTACTAAGTGATCCAAATAAAAAAAGTCAGTACGATCAATATGGTCATCAAGATTTTAATGCAGGTGGATTTAATCAAGGTCAAGGCGGAGGCTTTAACCAAAGTGGATACAGTGGCTTTGAAGATATGAACTTTGGAGGCTTTGGAGATATTTTTGATAATATTTTCGGAGGTTCTAGAAGTCGTAAGAAATACAATGGTCCAATAAAAGGTGATGACCTTACATATCGTTTTAGTATTTCATTTTTGGAAGCAGCTTTTGGTGTGGAAAAAGATATAGTAATTAGACGTGAGGATTTATGTGATACTTGCGGTGGTAGTGGAGCAAAAAAAGGTACAAGCAAAGAAACATGTCCTATGTGTAAAGGAACAGGACAAGTAATGTCATCAATGGGATTTTTCCAAACCGTAAGAACTTGCCCACAATGTAATGGGACTGGTACTATAATAAAAGACCCATGTCAGACTTGTCATGGTCAGGGAAGAGTTAAAAAAGACCGCAAAATTCATTTAAATATACCAGCAGGAGTTTTTGAAGGTGCAAAAATAAGAATACCTGATGAAGGCGATGCAGGCATAAATGGCGGATCTTATGGTGATTTATATGTAATAATAAATATTGCACCACATAATGAATATAAACGTGAAGGAAATGATGTTTATAGTGAAGCTAAAATTAATATTATTCAAGCTGCATTAGGAGATACAATTGACATCAATACAATTCATGGTAAAGAAAAATTGGAAATTCCAGAAGGCACGCAATTTGGAGCTACTTTTAGAATAAAAGATAAAGGCATACAGAAATTAAAATCAAAAGGATTGGGAGATCATTATGTATATGTCAAGGTGGTAGTACCTACAAATCTTTCTAAGGAACAAAAAGTTCAGATGGAAGCATTAAAGTATTCTTTGAGTAATGCACCTTTGTCCTATAAACCTAGAAGAGAAAAAAAAGTATTTTTCGAAAAAATAAGAGATTTCTTTTCAGGAGAGTAAGTGTTTTAAAATATAATCAATTATGGTATAATTTTATTGGATATTTATCCTTTGTAGAGGTGATATTTAGTTGAAACAATTGAATTGCCACTCATTATTAAATTGGGTGGTAATTTGTTTTTAAGGAGTATAAAATGATTGATCGTTATTCTAGAAAAGAAATGAAATCAGTTTGGACAGAAGAAAATAAATACAAGGTATGGCTTGAAGTTGAAATACTAACAGTAGAAGCATATGCTCACTATGGATTAATCCCAAAAGTGGATGCTAAAAAAATAAGAGAAAACGCTAGTTTTACTGTTGAAAGAATATTAGAGATTGAAGAATCAACAAAACATGATGTTGTAGCTTTTACTAGAGCAGTAAGTGAAAGTTTAGGAGAAGAAAAAAAGTGGGTTCACTATGGACTTACCTCAACTGATGTTTGTGATACTGCTTATGGTTATATATTTAAACAAGCTAACAATATTTTGTTTGAAGATATAATGAAAATTAAAGAAACGCTAAAAGCAAAAGCAATTGCCTATAAAGAAATTCCAATAATCGGAAGAACCCACGGAATTCATGGAGAACCGACAGCATTAGGCTTAAAATTTGCTCTTTGGTATGAAGAAATGAATAGAAATATTGAACGTTTTAAATTAGCTAGGAAACAAATTGAAGTCGGTAAAATTTCAGGTGCTGTTGGTAATTTTGCTCATGGTAGATTAGAGATAGAAGAATATGTTTGCGAACATTTAGGTATTGATTTTGCTAAAATAAGCACACAAGTTCTACAAAGAGACAGACATGCATTTTATCTCTCGACATTAGCTATTATTGCCTCTAGTTTAGAAAAAATGGCTGTAGAAGTTAGACATTGGCAAAGAACTGAAGTCCAAGAATTAAGCGAATACTTTAGTGAAGGGCAAAAAGGCTCAAGTGCAATGCCACATAAGAGAAATCCAATTGGATCTGAAAATATAACTGGTTGTGCTAGAGTGATTAGAGGATATATGTTGACAGCTTTTGAAAATATTCCTCTGTGGCATGAAAGGGATATTTCTCATTCTGCACCAGAAAGAATAATTATGCCGGATGCAACAATTTTACTTGATTATGCATTAAATAGATTTAATAATATACTATCAAATATTTTAGTATTTGAAGATAATATGATGGCAAACATAAATAAGACTAATGGCTTAATTTATTCTCAAAGAGTTATGTTAGCCTTAATAAATAAAGGATGGTCAAGGGAAAAAGCATATGATATTATCCAACCATTAGCTATGAAATCATATAAGGAAAAAATATCATACAAAGATTTATTGGCTACAGATTCACAAGTATCTGAAATAATGACTAAAGAAGAATTAAACGATCTTTTTAATCCTGAATATTATTTGAGAAATGTTGATAATATTTATAAAAGAATTGGCTTGATTGAATAGAAGGGTGCAAATATGAAAAAAATCGTAATATTTTTATTAATGGTTGTCATTGGAGTAGGTATATTCTTTGGTATTAAAAGTTTGTTGGGTGATAAAGAAACCGCTACATCAGTAGAGAAACCAAAAGAAATTGTCTATAAATTGGTTTCAATAGAACACTTAAGTGAATTACCAGGAAAAATAACCACAAGTAATCAAACAGAATGGTTAGTAGTAAAAGTATTTGGCCAAAATTATGACACAGTAAAAAGGTTATATAATATGTACTATTTTAGCTTTGAAGATGAAGATGGTAATGTAATAGAAAACAGTCCAAACAGTTTAACTAATGCAATATTATTTGGCGAAGTAGAACCAAATGCAACAATTTCAGGCACTATTGTTTTTAAAGTTCCTACTGGTGCTATAGGAAAATTAATAATAACTGATGAAAAATATAATACTACTCAAGAATTAACTATTAATAAAAATAAAACCTAGGCTATCCTAGGTTTTATTTTAATATAGAATCTATGATAAAATTAAAGGGCAAGGGAATATTATGGATAAATATCTAATTTTAATTAAAAAATTTGATAACTTCAATAAGGATGCACATGAAGTAGTAATCGATAATCTTTATGATTTAGGGGTTGAAGGCGTAGAAATAAAAACACCATGGACAAAGAAGGAATTAGATCAAGTTAATGGTGATTATTTTGCTATAGAAAATAATATTGATGAAACAATAATTAACGCATATATTCAAGAAACAGATTATTTAAAAAACAAAATAGAAATTGATAAAATATTAGGTAACTACAATATAACAAACGTCGAAGATGAAGAAAAATGGTTACTAGCTTATCAAAAATATTTTAATATTATGAAACCAGGCAATAAATTTGTAATAGTTCCAGCTTGGTTGAATTATGAAGCAAAAGAAGGGGAATTAATTATAAAGATTGATCCGAGTATTGCTTTTGGTACTGGAAGTCATCCTACAACTAAAAATGTGCTCTTGTTGATGGAAAATATTAATTTTTTTAATAAAAGAGTTGCTGATGTAGGAGCAGGTTCAGGTATTTTATCCATTGGTTCACATTTAATGGGAGCTAAAGACATATTAGTTATAGATAATGACGAAGATGCAATTAAAGTTTCTAAAGAAAATTTAATCGAATTTAATAATATTGAGTTTATGGTAAATAATTTATTGGATGACATCGATATAAAATTTGATATAATTATAGCGAATATAGTTGCAGATGTAATTAAACTTTTAGCTCAATATCTTGATAAAAATTTGAGTGAGGGCGGAATATTTTTAGTTTCAGGTATTATTGATAATAAGTGGCAGGAAGTAAAACAGCAAATATTGTCCAAAGGACTCAAATTGGAAAAGAAAACAGAAGAAGATGGCTGGGTCACTGCCAAATTCATCAAGGAGTAAATATGAAAAAAGCTGCTATATATATTCTGGGTTGTAGAGTCAATCAAAGTGAAGGTGAAAGCTTTTTAGAATATTTCAAAGAAAATGGACTAGAAATAGTAGACTTTAATTCTATTGCGGATATATATCTTATTCATACATGTACTGTCACAAGTCATGCAGATAGTAAAAGTAGACAAATGATCAGAAAAGCAAAAAAAATTAACCCGAATAGCAAAGTTATTGTTACAGGATGTTATGCTCAAACTGAACCAGGTTTACTTTTAGGCATGCCCGAAGTCGACTTGGTGGTGGGAATGCGAGATAGAAATAAGATTCTAGAACTTTTAGGAAATGAGAAATCACATATAACTGAACTTATAAAAGATCAAAAATTTGAGGATTTAAAAATTGCCACACCAGAAACAACAAGAGCATTTCTTAAAATACAAGAAGGTTGTGAAAGTTATTGTAGTTATTGTATAATTCCACTTGCAAGAGGGCCGATAAAAAGTAGGTTAATCGAAAATATAATTGAAGAGATTAATATGCTATCATGTAAAGGGTACAAGGAAATAATTTTAACTGGAATTCATGCCGGTGCATATGGTATAGATATTAAATCTTCAATTACAGAATTGATGAAAATAATTCTAAACACTACGAAAATCGAAAGAATAAGATTTGGATCATTAGATCCTAATGAAATAACAGAAGAATTCATTGAATTATTTAAGAATGACAGGTTTATGCCACATATTCATTTAGCTTTACAAAGTGGCCCAGATACAATACTGAAAAGTATGAATCGTAAGTATGACACTATATTGTATAAAGATGTAATACAAAAATTAAGACATATTAAGGGGCCAATATTATCAGTTACAACTGATATAATGGTTGGTTTTCCGGGAGAAAGCAATGAAAATCATCTACAATCAATGGAATTTATTAGAGCTGTAGGGTTAGATAATCTGCATATATTCAAATATTCAAAAAGGAAAGGTACTAGAGCTGCAAACTTTAGTGATCAAGTTGATGATAATGTTAAAAAATCTAGAGCATTGGATATGGCAAACTTAAGAGATGAATTGCATTATAAATTCTTAACTGAAATGATTGGGAAGAACATAAATGTTCTAGTAGAAAAAAATAGTGAAAATATTACTGAAAGCTATAGTTATAACTATCTAAAAGTATTTATTGATACAAAAGGTGAAAAAGTAACAGAAAATATAATTGTTGAGGCAAAAATGTTTTCAGTTGATAAAAATGTTTTAAAAGGAGGTTTATTATGAAAGATTGTTTATTTTGTAAAATAGTACAAAAAGAAATACCAACAGAAGTATTGTTAGAAAATGATTTTTTTATAGCTTTTAATGATATTAATCCAAAAGCACCTATTCATGTGCTTGTAATACCAAAAAAACATTTTCAGGATATCTCTGATATAGATGGAGATGTAATAGCTAAGTTTCCTGAATTTGTAAAAACATTAAGTGATAAATTAGGAGTGACGGATAATGGCTATAGAATTATAACAAACAAAGGTAAAGATGCGGGACAAATAATATTTCATCTTCATTTTCATCTTTTAGCTGGAAAAAATTTAGGTGATTTAATTTAAAGGAGTAGAAAATTGAAAGAAGTAAGAACTAGATATGCACCAAGTCCAACAGGATATATGCACATAGGTAATTTACGTACAGCATTGTATGAATATTTAATTGCTAAAAAATTTAATGGTAAATTTACTTTAAAAATAGAAGATACTGAACAAGAACGATTAGTAGGAGCTTCTTTGGAGGTTATATACAAAACTCTAAAAATTGTTGGAATTAAATATGATGAAGGCCCATATTTTCAAAGTGAAAGGCTTGATATTTATAAACCATTTGCGGAAGATTTAGTGGAAAAAGGATATGCCTATTATTGTTTTTGTAGTAAAGATAGACTAGATGATTTAAAGAAAAAGAATGAAGAATCTAGTGAGTTTTCTCATTACGATAATAATTGTAGAAATTTACCTGCAGAGGAAATCAAAGAAAATCTTAAAAATAACCTGCCATATGT
>JAGXHX010000048.1 GCA_024635955.1 Bacillota bacterium | reverse complement strand
CAGCCATAACTGATAAGTAGGGAGAGAAATAATTTAGCGTCAAGGGAAATATCAACAGTGCTAAAAATCCAATAGTCTTTCTAATTTTTCTTCTCACTTTTCCATTCCTTTTCTTAATCGTTATTGTGAATAAATTTTTTATAAACATCTTCTAAGTATGCCACATCCATTTTATTATTATGACTAGGAAGAGATTTTGTATAAATTTCTTCTGCATACTCATCAACAAATATCCTATTTTTCGCAGTTGAACTCTGCTCAATCAAAAGCAACCCTTCTAACAATGCTCTCATAACTGAAACATCATCTTTAGCATAATGAACAATCTGATGGAAGGTAAAATACAAATCTTCCGTTAGATTATTTTCTATATAAAGTATCTGAAAATCTTCTTCTTCAACCTTCGCCGTATGTACATGTTCTGATTTTGCCAAATAACTTAGGAGTATACTAATTTTTCTAATTGAATGTATTGCCGTATTAGGATCATTTACTACAGGTGCAATAGCTCTTAGCGCTATTTCTATCAGTTTGGTTATTCCATGTCTATAATCATAAAAATAAAGCTTGTTATCTAGTACTATGAAAGTTTCATTAATACGATGCTGAATATCATTAATTAAAGCCCCTTCTCTTAAAACTATATGGGCTATTTGAGTTTTTTTATTTACATAATCACTAATTTTACAATCTATTACACATAAAGTGGCAATATTTTTCAATATTTTTTTAAGTTTTCTATAGTCTATAGTGCTTAGATAACCATTTTTCTTTGAATATATATTAACTATCTTATCTCTATCACTTCTCTTAATAACAGGTGCATTTTCCCTTCCTGCAATTTCTCTTTTAATCACTTGCTTAGTTTCATCGTAGATTCTGCCAATCAAGTTTGGGGTTTGCATGCTGACAATTACATTCTGAACAAATATCGTAAAGTAGATAATTGAAATGATGGCATAAGCTGCGCCAATAAAACCAGCTATTACTTCATCTCCATTCTTAAAATTTCCCATTAAAACCAATGCACCTATATTATAAACAAAACCACCAATAAATATGCCTAAAATCTTCATGGTGCTTTTTTGTTTAATAAAGTTCTCTATAGTCTTTGATGAATAACTACTTGAGTATTTTATCATAACTGCAAGTATTGTGGAAAATGTGAAGGTTGTTATTGTTAGTAGAGCCCCAGCAAGTGGAGCTAAAATCAACTTTGCCAATCCTACACTTGTAAACATAAAGTCTGGCAGATATTTACCAATATCATAAATATTTAAATCAACCAACATAACACCGATTAAAATAAATATTGAGATTATCATATACTCTATATTATAAATCCATGTAGCTTGGTTAAACACCCAAATTTTAAATTTAGTCAGCATATGGCACCTCTATTCTTCACCTGTTGTTTTATATATTCCAATTATACTCTAAAATAATTATTGAGGCTACAAACTTTATATTTAGATTAACTTTTATTCTTGTGCTCCTTAATTATTCTTTATTTATATATCACTATATTTTACTATCATTTTATAATTAAATAAATAGGTTTTTAAAATTAAAAAAGCTAGTCCTCAATAGAATGAGAACTAGCCAAATATTCAAACTTAAATTAAATTTATTTCCAGTAACCTTTATGTACTTCCATAAGTTCCTCTTCTAAATCTCTAAAAGGACCAATAACTTCTATATTCTTTTGCCCTGCAGCAAAAACATCCCTACAAGAAAGACTCATTGTAGGATTCTGAGGATTATCACCTGTTAAAGCTAAAAGCGTTGTCTCAGGCGCCCCATAAACCAAACGACTAACTCCACCCCAATAAATAGCTCCTGCACACATTGCACAAGGCTCAAAAGTAGAATACAAACTACACTTACTTAAAAATTCTTTACTATACTTTCTAGATGCACGAGCCATCAAAGTTGTTTCAGCATGCCCAGTACAATCCCCAGAAGTAACCTCCACATTTTCCTGCTCCATCAGAATAGAACCATCATCAGCAACAAGAATAGCTCCAAATGGAGTATTACCATGCTTAATAGATTCCTTACTAACCTCATTACACCTTCTTAAATAAAATACATCACTTTCCAAAATTATATCCTCCTTTTAAAAAACCAGTGGACACAATACATTATCTTAAAAGTACTGTGCCCACCAGATTAAACTATAACTTTAAATTATCAATAATTACTATTTGTTAAACTCTTCAGTAACATTGATTTTTCCTGATTTGATATCATCAAACATGGTTTGTACTTTGTCTGCTACTTTTAACATATCTGGTTGAGTTTTACTCATATCCATAGTAACAACACCGTCTTTTACTCCTAGAACAAAGTCACCGTTTTTAAAATCGCCATCAACTAATCTACCAATTACAGTACTCATAGCTTTCACCATGCTTACGTTAGCTGTAAATGCAAGATTCTTTGGATATTGATCCATTAAACCAGTAGCATTAGCTCCGATTGAAACTCCACCTTTGTCTAAAGTAGCTTCAAAGCCACCTTTGGTAGCACCATTAGCTGTAGACATTATGATAGTAGCTCCTTGTTGGATAAATGTAATAGATTGTTCTTTTAATTTATTAACATCATCAAAGCTACCAGTATAAGCTTCTAATACTTGTATTGCTGGGTCAACATAGTGAACACCAGTTTTGAAACCTTCAATAGTTGTTTTAATTGCAGCTATTTCAATTCCACCAACAGCTCCAACAGTTTTGCTTCCTTGATTTTGAGCTATGTATCCAGCAGTAACCCCTTGTAGGAATCCTTGCTCAACACCATCAGCTAAAATACCAGAAAGATTATCACCTTCTGCAATTTTTGCAGTTCTATCAGAACTTGTAATAAAGAACTGAGTATCAGGGTAATCTTTAGCTACTTCTAATATAGCATCTTTAAACTCTGTACCATGAGCGATGATTACATTGTAGCCATCTTTAGCATAAGTTTTAATAACTTGATTGTATTGAGAAACTGGAGTATTTTCATTGTAAGCAACTTGTGCTCCATAAGCTTTCTCAATTTCCAATAGACCATTATAACCAATTTGGTTCCAGCCATTATCGGCTACTGAACCAGTAACTACTAAAGCTACTTTCAACTTGTTGTCGGACTTATTATCTGAAGTATCACTTCCACAAGCCACTGTTACTAGTGACAACAGAAATAAAACAAGAATAAGACCTATTCTTTTCATTTTTTTCATTTTACAACCTCCTAATTGTTTTTTAACCTAGTATTTATTATATAATCATGCTTTAATAAAGACAAGCCAAAATTTTAATTTAATATGACTTTTTAATTATTGTTACTTATATATGTCTTGAAAGTAATATATAATTATATATCATGATATTATATATTACTATTAGCGACTTTTTAAAGTAATTTCAATTTA
Organism: Bacillota bacterium; assembly: GCA_024635955.1. Classification (GTDB taxonomy): domain Bacteria; phylum Bacillota; class TC1; order TC1; family TC1; genus WTXA01. The sequence continues at coordinate 8,092 of JAGXHX010000048.1, read as the reverse complement.
ATAAAGTATGATTTTATATTTTTCTATATTTATATTTATAATGAATTATGATACTATTAGCCTATAATATTATGTGAATCATGGAGAAAAAATATGAGACCAGTAGTAACAAAGTTATCAAGCAAGGTATTAAAAGATTTATACGCATTAATCAGAGACGGATATTTCGACAATAGTGAAACATTACCTAAAGAAGAAGACTTGGCTAAAATTCTCCAAGTAAGCAGATCTGTAATTAGAGATGTGCTAAAAACAATGGAACAAGAAGGCTATGTAATAAGAGTTAAGAAAAAAGGTACTGTTATTAATAGAAGAGTCTTTGATATAAAATTCAGAATGGATATAGAATATGAATTTAAAGACCTACTTGAACTAGCTAGATATCAACATAGTGCAGAAGTAATAGAAACGAAAGAAATACTAGCTGATGAATTTTTAGCTGACAAACTAGAATGCCAGGTTGGGGAGAAAATTTTCAAAGTAGTAAAACTAGTAAGAGCAAATGGAAAGCCTGTAATCTACTGTGAAGACTTTACGCTTGAATCATCATTCAAAGAATCATTGAATAACAAAAACATCTTCAGACTTCCTGTTTTTGATCAATTGGAAAAATTTGCTGGAGAAAGAATAGATTTTAAACTTACTAAACTAGTTCCATGCCAAACACCACCAGAAATCACCAAGTACTTAGAAGATGATGGAATAATGCTAATGGTAGAAGAAATTGGATTTACAAATAAGCTTAAACCTGTTCTGTTTGCCAATGTATACTGGAGAGGTGACTTTTTCAGTTTCCAAACTATAAGAAAAAGATACTAGAACAACTGATAATAAAAAGGACTCAAGAATAATCTTGAGTCCTTTTTTTATTGCTCTGGGCCGTAGTCAATTGGCAAGTCCAAAAATTTAAAATCATCTTCTTCTGAGCTAACATCAAACATGTTGCTATATAATTCAGTCTTGTTAAGCAAATCATCAACTATCAGCAAGTAATCATCTAATTCACCTGCTTCTATATGAAGATTTATGCCTTTTAAACCTTCTTGTTGAATAACTATATTTTCTCTTATATTTACCAAAGCAGCTGATATTATATCTAAGCCTGTACTTACAGCCATAGATTCATTGCGAAAATTCACATTTACATAGTCAGCCAATTCACCAATAGATTTCTTATTCATAACAAACACCCCTTTAGTTTCATAATCTGCAAAATGCATTAATAAGAATATAATGTAATTATATAGTAATTTCTATCAAAAATCTTTAAGGACTTCAAATTAACAATATTTTTACAACCATTAATAAACTATATATGCTAAAATATAGTTAAGAAAAAAAATGAGGTGCAAAATGTTAAAAATATCACAACTAACCAAAAGCTATGACAAAAAAAATATTGCCTTAGATAACCTAAACTTGGAAATCAAAAAAGGTGAATTAATAGGTTTTATTGGCCCAAACGGTGCTGGTAAAACAACTACTTTGAAAATAATAACTGGAATAATAACATCTGATAAAGGTTCAGTGGAAATTGATGGCCATAATATTGCAACTGATATGATTGCCGCAAAAAAAAGTTTCACTTTTGTACCTGATCATCCAGAAATTTATGAAAGCATTTCAGGTATAGACTATCTTAATTTCATTGCGGATATTTATGATGTCAGTATAGAAGATAGAGAAGAAAGAATACAAAGTTTTAGCACACAATTCCAAATTGATAATGCACTTGGTAAAAAAATAAATACTTACTCTCATGGTATGAAACAAAAATTACTAATTACTGCAGCTTTACTACCACAAGCACCATTATTTATTCTAGATGAACCACATGTAGGTCTAGATCCTCATTCTTCTAGAGTACTAAAGGATCTAATGTTAGATCATTGTAGAAAAGGTGGCAGTGTATTATTTTCTACACACGTACTTGAAGTAGTAGAAAATCTTTGCGACAAGATAGCTATTATAGATAAAGGTAAACTTATAGCCTTTGATACCTTGGATAATATTAGCAAAAATAAAGATGTTAGCTTAGAAGATACCTTCCTGGAGATGACAGACCATGAATAAACTATTAAAATTAATAAGAATAAATATAAAGGATACCACAGGACGATATATGCAACAAATGAATGCGAAAGGAAAAATATCCGGCAAGATATTAGCCTTATTGCCTCTCCTTGCAGCTTTGCCTGCTATCGCTCTGATAGTAATTATATACAACAGTTTCGCCCAAATAAATTTAGGTTATTTAGCTTTAACCTATACCAACATAGCTGCAATAATATTAATGTTTGTCAGTTCTGTACCATTAATAGTTTCTTCCTTTTTTTATAGTAAGGACTTAAGTATGCTTGCTACTCTTCCGATTAAGGGAAGATCTATAATTATAGCTAAATTAGCAGGTTTATACCCATATTTATTGATTATGGGATTGGTATTATTTGGAACTACCTCCATATTATATCTAAATGATACAGGCTTCCAAATAAGAGCAATAATAATATTATTATTAGCAATTATAACACTGCCTGTAATACCTTTGGCACTAGGAACTCTGGTTACTTTGCCATTTATGTCACTAGTTGCGGGACGAAAACATAGAAATCTTTTTACAGTAATTGGAAACCTACTTCTTATTGGAGCCATATTAGGCATAGAAATAGTAATGAGTAAAACTGTAAGTAACAGTGAGGCTATAATAAAAATATTATCTCAAAAAGATGGTTTACTAAACCTTATTGGTAAGGGATATCCACCTAGTATTTGGCTAACTAAAGGAATCGTATCCAGCAATCTAGATATACTTTGGTATATTTTAGTCCAAATCTCTGCTTTTATACTAATCTTTCTGCTCGCTAGTAAAATTTACGATCAAGCACTTAAAAAATTTAATCAACAAGAAAGCAGTGGTGAAGCACAGAAGATAAGTTATAAAAAGACTAATATTAAATTACTCCTTTTAAAGAGAAATTTAGGTATAATTTTCACAAATCCTACCTTCCTTCTAAATACTATAATGACAATCTTTATACCAGTAATTTTATTTGTATTATATAGTCTAATGGGAATAATGAATTTAAACACACTAAATAATCCTGCTATTTTACCATTTAGAGATTTTATAGTATTTGGAATAATAATCTCCCCAAGTATACTTGGAAGTCTTTCAGCTACAAGCATAAGTAGAGAAGGAAAGTTTTTTTGGGAAACTAGAGTAATGCCGATAAGACATGAAGATAGTATAGCTTCTAGGGAATTAACAACCTTGCTCTTAAATGGTATTGGTCAAACAATACTTGCTATAACTGCTTATCTGATTTTGCCAGTTGAACCTTTGCATATGTTAGTAATAATAATAACAGTAATATTTACCACAATCTTAATGTCAAAAGTTGATTTAATTATCAATATTGAAAGACCATATCTCAATTGGACCAACCCCACAGCTTGTATTAAAAATAATATGAATGTGATGCTTTCACTAGGATCAAGGGTAATATTTGGGGGACTAGCCTTTCTCATATACTATATATTTAATAATCTGAACGCCACTTATGTTATTATGCTTATCGGATTACTATCAATATTGCTATATAGCATTGTGCTATTTATCTTCAAGAAAATCTATCTTACTAAATACAGTCAAATAGATGCAATATAATTAAATATAAATAAATAAATATAAAACAGGAAAGAAATATTTCTTTCCTGTTTTATATTTAATACTTATTTATTCAAATATTTAGATCCTTCTCTTATACTCAACTTATCTAGTCTATTAATATATTTATCAATAAAGTTAGTCACCCAATCCCTGTTGGTCTTGCTGTAATCTCTAAGCATCCAGCCAATTGCCTTATTAATGAAAAATTCTTTACTTCCTAAATTATTCACTATAATAGTTTCTAATAAAGCCACATCAGTATTTTCTTTGAATAATAATTGATGAATTATTGCAACACGTCTAACCCAAAAATTATCATCGATACTCCACTCTAGCATAGTATCCTTAGCAGAAGAATTACTTTTAGTAATCGCCCCAACTATTCTTGGAAAACCATCAACACTATCCCACCAGGATTTCCTTACAATTAAACTATGTATTCTAGGAAGATCTTCTACCCTTAGGTAAGATTTTTGTTCATTTAAATAATCAATACCTAAATACTGATACTCCCTTTCCTTTAGAATAAAGCATAGTTGAACAAAATCCCAGTCAATATTTTCCTCAAGATTCTTGTGGTATTTCTTATATAATAGCTTTCTTTCAGGTCTTGAAACTCCAAGAAAAGGAAACTTATTTCTCATATACCTGCTCATTTCAGCAGCTTTCTTTTCATCTTTCATACTATTTAAATCATCAATTAAACCTTGATACCACATATATACCTCCAAAATAATTGTGCTGACATTCAATTATTACTAGATTTTTCAATAATTCTTCCTGCTTCAATTAATCCTTTATCTTTAATCATGATAAAACCTTCGATTACTACTATAAATCCTGTAGCCAATAATATCATTTCAATTGAAATAACATCAGCTAAGGGACCAAAAACTAGCATTCCCAGAGGAAACATGGAACTAGATAACATGCCTAATATCCCAAATATCCTACCATAATATTCTTCATCCACTTTTTTTTGTAAAAATACAGTAGTAGCAGTATTACTGAAGATTACTGACGAACCAATAATTAACATTATAAATAAATATATTGAAAAATTAACTTTTAATCCTAATATCATATTTAATATTCCACCGGTCAAGATAGCAAAAATCATAGTATGAACTAGATTTTTCCAACCTCCCCATTTACCAATAACTAAACCCCCTACTGTCATTCCTAAAAAGAAGGCTATTTCTAAAGCTGTTAAACGATAAAGTTCCGGACCATAAGATCTAACAACTTGCAAAGGTGTTAGAAAAGCAGCCGGGGTAATAAAAAAATAAAATACAGCAAAATATAAAAAGAGATTTCTAATATATTTTTTATTTTTTATATATTTAAATCCTGCTTTGATATCATCAAAATAGCCACTTGCTCTTTTAAGGCCAGTTTGATGAAAGGTAGGAACTTTTATAAGAGATAAAATAATTACTCCAATTATTGCCGTAACTACATCAATAAACAGGGTTGTTTCGAAGGCTGCAAAGGTTAATAAAGCAGCACTAGCTATTGGTGAAAATAAATTCATCAAAGATATGGCACTTCCCATATATCCATTTACTGATAAAATCTTATCCTCTGGTACAATCTGAGGTAAAATTGCATTAGTAGCAGGAGTTTGTATAGCAATCCCAACTGCTCTAATTCCAGATATTAAAAATAGTAACCAAAACTCCTTATAGCCACCTAAAAATACTAATGCTAGTATTAAAGTTGTTAAAGCTATACTTAGATCCGATATTATTATTAATTTTTTTCTGCTAAACCTATCAGCCCAAACACCTGCAAAAGGTGACAGTATAAATGTTGGTAAAAATCCCACTACTATAGAAATAGTTAACATAAATCCAGATCTGGTATTTAATATTATATACCAGAAAATAGCATATTGAACTAAAGCCGTACCAAATTGAGTGGTAAGCTGACTGATGATAAAAAGAGTAACTTTCCTTTTCCAATTTTCCATCTATTATCCTTCTTTTCTATTATTTAAAGGAAAGTGCTGTACCATTCATGCAAAATCTGAAGAAAGTTGGTGAAGGACCATCATCAAAAACATGACCTAAATGACCATCACAACATGAACATAAAACTGCTGTTCTTGGTACAAATAAAAAATAGTCTTCCTCAAACTCTAAATATTCAGGAGCAAGTGGTGCATAAAAACTTGGCCATCCCGTACCTGAATCAAATTTTGCCTCACTTCCAAACAAAGGTTGCCCACAAGCTGCACAAGAATATATCCCCTCTTCCTTATTATTATGAAGAGGATGGCTGAATGCTGGTTCCGTTCCGTCTTTAAACATAATATTAAATATGTTTAAAGGTAAAGTCACCTTGTATTCTTCCTTGCTCATAGCTGAACAAGAAAATTCAGGAAGATTTTCTCTAGTCTCTAGTGTTCTATAATGATTTTTTTCTTTTTCTGTTAATCTTTTTTTCATTTTAAACTCCTTTGAAAGTTATTAATAAATATTTTATAACTTTCTTTATATTATACTAAATTTTCTATATCAATATAAGGTAATAAGATAATGAAACAAAGGGAGTTAAATAACTCCCTTTGAATATTAACTATATAAATAATTAATTGCTTTTGAATAGATTTATTAAAGTTAATAATACAACCGATCCAAAAATTGATACTAATAAAGATTGAAAACTAAAATTTAAAGAAATAGGATTACCAGTTAATAGATTTAATATAAAGGCACCAATCAATGCACCTAATATACCAATAATAATATTACCAACAAAGCCGATTGATCGGTTATTGCCTGTTATTATACTAGCTAGCCAACCTGCAATTCCTCCAATAATTATCCATGATAAAATACCCATAATCATCCTCCCTTTCACTTATTTTATCACAATATACTTTCAGCTAATTCAACTCCCAAATCATAAGATTCTTTTAAAGCATCTTTATTGGGTTTCAGTTTAGTTTTATAACTTCCAATTACATTAAATCCTAACTGAGTCAATCTTTCTCCTATGTGCTTTGGTGCCTCACCGCTCCAACCATATGATCCAAAAGTTACCGCTTTCTTATCTCTAACAATATAGGTAACAACCCCAGCAAATATTCTTGAAAATGGTTCTAATACATCTCTATTTACTGTTGCGGAGCCTATTGCAATAGCATCAGACTCATGTATCATTTTAACTATATCTCCAGCTTCACCAGATGATAAATCTACCAAATTACTTTCTATTCCACTAGCTTGTATACCTTTGGCAATTTCTACCGCCATGGATTTTGTAAAACCATAACAACTTAAATAACCAACTAGAATTTTCTTCTCTCTCTTTACATTGGTGGCCCATTTTTTATAAATCGATTTTGTTTTTTCAAAGTCTTCTCTTAATACAGGGCCATGTGAGGGACAGATTACTTCCACATCCCAATCTTTAATTTTATCTAGTGCTTGTAGTACAAATTGTTTAAAGGGACTCATAATAGTATCAAAATAGAATTTTCTATTTTCCCACATTGCATCTTCACTAATTTTATAATCTACTGTATCTTCGCCATAGTGGCTACCAAAGAAATCACAGGGAAATAAAACCTTCTCTGCTCTTAAGTAGGTAAACATAGTCTCAGGCCAATGTAAATATGGGGTATTCATAAATTCTAAACTTACATCACCTAAACTTAGGCTATCACCTGTACCAACAATGATATAATCTAATTGTCTGTTGACTATTTCACCTATCATCATTGACGCTGGTCTGCTACAAACTACTTTTGCATTTATCGCTTTCTCTAATAGTTTTTCTAATGATCCACTATGGTCAGGTTCTGCATGATTTACTACTATATAGTCTATTTTTTCAAAAGATGTTAATTCTTCAATATTTTTTAAGTATTCTTCAGTAAAAGTGTTTTTTACAGTGTCAATGATTACTGTTTTCTCACTGCCTTTAACCAAATAAGAATTATATGTTGTTCCATATATGGTATCAAATACTATATCGAATTTTCTTAAGCTTTCATCCTGCACTCCAATATAGCTTACTCTGTCTGTTATTTTCTTAACCATTTTTATATCCTCCTTTTATTTATCTTTGATAGTTATGCTCAATTTCTTGCTGAAATTTTAAAGAACATTCAGTTTCTTTCTCTTAATATCAATTATTGCCATCGTCCTAGATTATTAACTTTAGCCAATTCTAGAGCATTAATATATTCCTGTGAATAGGGCATATCATCTTCTAAGTATCTTAAGTCTGCATATCCTTCTTTAACAAGTAAGATGTTTAGGTTTACCCCATCTATGAAAATTATCCCAATTGGTCTGTCATGACTAGGTGATTGTGTAAGGTCCCATTCTATTTCTATCTTTTTCGCTGACTCTAGTTTCTTTTGGGTAAAAGCACTAGATTCTGCTCCATAGTATTCTTCCCCTAATGTTG
>JAGXHX010000047.1 GCA_024635955.1 Bacillota bacterium | reverse complement strand
TACACCCTTTTCACCTTTGATCATTTCTTTACAAACAGACCAATTAGTAAAAATCTTTGTACAACCATTATTAAATTTAACACCATAGAATTTTTTAACAGCCATGAAATACTCCTTAATAATTTGCAAGATAATATTAATTATGTAATAATAATGCTAACTTGGAGGTAGGCATGCATATACATAAAAGCAAAAAAATAATAGTTGCTCTTGCAATAATTTCACTAATACTATTTTCAATAATATTTATGGACAGCGATGAAGAACAATACATTGCAAGTGTAAAATCCACTATTAACGAAATTAAAAGTTATTCTTTAGATATTGAAAATATTGACCTTAATAAAAATCCTGAACAACTAATAGCAACATATGAAAAAATAATTAAAACAGCAAGAGATGGAGTCATCATCAATCCACCATCTACTATGATAAAATTCAACAATCAATTTAATGATTATTTAAAAACTACAATATCAGGCTACTCAATGCTAATTGAAGGTACTAACAGCAAGGACCTGGAAATGATTAAACAAGGGGTTAACATCCTATCAAAACTAGATGATAGCTTTCTTAAACAAATCACTATTTTAAATAAAAAATAGTAATTCCCTTATTCATTCCTCTATATCTTTGACTTATACGTTTATGCTTGAAATCCTTTTTTAGCATATCCAACAAGGCATTCCCATGATTAAATCCATGAATAACCTTAACTTCCTTAATATTTGTAGGCAACATATCCAATTGTTGTATTAATAGTATTTTCGCTTCATCTACTAAAAGTTGATGAAGATCCACAACTAACCTACTATCTTCATAATATACATTCGGCATACTTATGCTCCCAATAAAAAACACTTGTTTAGACAAGCGTTTTTTTTATTTATTAACAATCAATTTAAAAGCTTTAATTAACTCTTCATTATTTTTAGTTTTAGAAACTGCATCCAACAACATTTGAGTAGCTTCCATATTTGACTTATTATTAATTTCTTTTCTGAAATTCCAAACAAACTCTCTTTCAGATTCATTTAATAGCAATTCTTCTTTTCTTGTTCCAGACCGAACAACATCCATAGCAGGAAAAATTCTGTTATCAGCCAATCTTCTATCTAAAACTAATTCCATGTTTCCAGTTCCCTTGAATTCCTCGAATATAATCTCATCCATTCTACTACCAGTTTCAACAAGAGCAGTAGCTAAAATAGTCAAACTCCCACCTTCTTCAATATTTCTAGCTGCGCCAAAAACACGTTTAGGTTTATATAAGGAAGCTGGGTCAACACCACCAGATAAAGTTCTGCCACTAGGCTGAGTTACTAAATTTTGTGCTCTTGCCAACCTAGTTATACTATCAAGAAGAATTACAACATCCTTTTTCATTTCAACTTGTCTCTTTGCTTTTTCCAAAACCATATCAGTTACTTTAACATGATTTTCTGAAGGTTCATCAAAAGTTGAAGCAATTACCTCTGCATTGACAGATCTTTCAATATCAGTAACTTCTTCGGGACGTTCATCTATTAGAAGTATCATCAACTCAATTTCTGGATGATTTTTAGTAATTGAATTAGCAATCATTTTTATTAAAGTAGTTTTACCTACTTTAGGCGGTGCTACAATAAGACCTCTTTGACCTTTACCTATAGGTGAAACCAAATCAATCATTCTCATAGAAGGATCTACACATTCCAACTTAATTCTTTCGGTAGGATATATTGGTGTTAGTGCATCAAAATGGATTCTCTTAGCAGAAAGCTCTGGATCAAAACCGTTTACTGTCTCTACTCTTAACAGTGCATAATATCTTTCATTATCTTTTGGAGGTCGAAGCACACCTGAAATCTTATCTCCAGTCAATAAACTAAATCTTCGGATTTGAGATGGCGATACATAAATGTCATCTAGACCTTGAGTATACTTAAAGGCTCTTAAAAATCCGAAACCATCAGGAAGAATCTCTAATACCCCCTCTGCACGAGGTCTGTTTTCATCTGTTAAAGTATCAGCTTCCTTCTTTGATAGTACCTTTAATATCTCGAAAATTAATTCTTTTTTACGAAAACTATAGTAAGAAGGAATCTGTAATGTCTTTGCTATTTCATATAGTTCTATAAGCTTTTTTTCTTCTAACTCATCTTTTTTAAACATCACTTAACCTCTTTTTTCTTTAGATACTCTATTGATGCTCCCAAGAAATCTTTGAATAAAGGATGTGGATTTCCCGGTCTTGATTTAAACTCAGGATGGAACTGACAAGCAAGGAACCAAGCCTCATTATTAAATTCCACTATCTCCACTAATCTATTATCTGGAGAAACACCAGAAATTATAAGACCATTGCTTTCCATTATTTCTCTATAATCATTATTAAATTCATATCTATGACGATGTCTTTCCATTACAATATCCTTATCTCCATATGCTTTAGCAGCAAGAGTTCCCGGCTTCAACTTACAAGGATAAAGACCCAATCTCATTGTACCACCCTTATTTTCTATATTTTTTTGCTCTGGCAACAAATCGATAACAGGATCTTTACTATCAGCATTTACTTCTGAACTATCAGCATCAACTAAACCACAAACATTTTTTGCAAATTCAACTACCGTCATATGCATTCCAAGACAAATACCAAACATAGGTATTTTATTTACTCTTGCATATTCAATTGCTTTAACTTTACCAATAAGACCTCTTTCCCCAAAACCTCCAGGTATTAAAATACCATCAACACCTTTTAGTAACTCTTTAGTATCTTTATCATCCATATGCTCTGCATTAATCCATTTAATTTCAACTTTATAATTATGTTCAAATCCAGCATGATTCAATGATTCCATAACGCTTAAATAAGCGTCTTGTAATTTTACATACTTACCTACTAAGGCTATTGTAACCTTTTCTTTCAAACCATGAATTCTATCAACAAGTTTTATCCATTCCTCTAAATCAGGTTCCTTATCTTCAAGTCCAAGTCTTTTAACAACATAATCATCGAGACCTTCTTTTCTTAAATTTAAGGGAACTTCATAAATGTTTTTCGCATCAAGTACTTGAATCACTGCAGCTTTTTCAATATCGCAGAATAAAGCTATCTTGTCTGTCATTTCTTTTGACATTCTATACGTAGTACGACATAAAATCATATCTGGTTGAATACCTAGCCCTCTTAATTCTTTAACGCTATGTTGAGTAGGTTTTGTTTTCGCCTCTTTGGCAGCGTTAAGGTAAGGGATATAGCTTAAATGAATATACATAATATTATCTCGGCCAACCGTAGTTTTAAACTGACGAATAGCTTCCAAGAATGGCAATGATTCTATATCACCAACTGTCCCACCAATTTCTGTTATTACAACATCAATCTTTTCTTTACTTTCTTTAGCAACTTTTTGAAGTCGCTCTTTTATTTCATTAGTTATATGAGGAATTACCTGCACAGTATTTCCAAGATATTTCCCTTGTCTTTCTTTTGTTAAAACGCTCCAATATATTTTCCCTGTAGTAACATTAGAGTTCTTTGAAAGATGTACACTAGTGAATCTTTCATAATGACCAACATCCAAATCTGTTTCCGCACCATCATCTGTCACAAAAACCTCACCATGTTGATATGGGCTCATTGTGCCAGGATCTATATTAATGTAAGGATCATATTTTTGTATTGCCACATTCAAACCTCTTGCTGTCAGTAGTTTACCAAGTGATGCTGCCGCAATGCCTTTTCCGAGTGATGATACTACTCCGCCAGTTATAAAGATGTATTTCGTCATTTCTTTCCTCCCTTACATTCTCTCAGGTGCGCTTACACCTAAAATACCCAATACATTTTTTAAGGTATATTTTGTAGCTACTATTAGCTTCAATCTATTTTTCTTAATATCGTTTTCTTCATTTAAAACTCTGCAACTGCTATAGAACTGATGGAATAAAGTTGCTAGTTCCAATGCATAAGTTGCCACCCTATATGGTTCTCTTCTCACACCTGCATCAATAATTACTTTTTCAAATTCACCAATTTTAAGAGCTAAAGCTTTTTCAATATCTAACCTGAAAACAGGCTCTTTACCATCTAAGAATTCTTCAATATTTTTATCTAACTGTCTTAAAATACTTGATATTCTCGCATATGCGTATTGGATATAGAAAACTGGATTGTCAGCAGACTGGCTTTTAGCCAAATCCATATCAAAATCAAGATGACTATCAGGATTTCTCATTACAAAGAAATATCTAGCTGCATCCTTACCAACCTCATCCAATAATTCTTCTAAAGTTACATATGTGCCTGTTCTTTTTGACATTCTTATAGCTTCTCCATTTTTATAGAGACGAACCAATTGCATAAGTATAACTTCTAGACCTTCAGCAGAATAGTCTATCGCTTCCATAGCTCTTTTCATTCTGGCTACGTGACCATGATGATCAGCACCCCAGATATTAATTAATTTATTAAAACCTCTGTCATATTTATTTTTATGATATGCAATATCAGCAGCGAAATAAGTCGGATGTCCATTATTTCTAATCATAACTTCATCTTTTTCTTCCCCCATACTGGTTGTTTTCAACCAGACAGCACCTTCATTCTCATATATATAACCTTTTGCTGCAAGGGTATCCATAATTTCTTTTATAGCTCCACTATTGTGAATTGTACTTTCTCTATACCAAACATCATAAATAAGACCGAATTTAGCTAGATATGTTTTGATATGATCTAACTTTTCACTTAAGCTATATTTAATTAATTCAGCTACTCTATCCTCTTCTGATACCTGAAGCAGACTGTCACCATTCTTTTCAATATAACCTTTAACAGTTTCCATAATATCTGCACCATGGTAACCATTCTCAGGAAAATCTATATCCTTTTCTCCTAAGGCTTCTCTAAATCTTACATCTAAGGACTTACCAAAATTTTCAATTTGATTTCCAGCATCATTAATATAGAATTCTTTAGTAACCTCAGCTCCAAGAGCTTTTAGAATATTTGCTAAGGTATCACCTATAGCAGCACCTCTTGCATTTCCCATATGTAGTAATCCTGTTGGATTGGCACTTACAAACTCTAAATTTATTTTTTCATCACTTAGTAGATTGTTATGACCATAGTTATCTTTTTCATTTAATGCTTGATTAACAATCTCCCCTAAGTACTTATCTGAAAGATACATATTTATAAAACCAGGTCCTGCAATTTCAATCTTTTCAATATTATTAGTAACATCAACTTCTTTATATAAATCAATCAAAACAACTGCTATTTCTCTAGGATTTTTTTTCTCAGCCTTACTTAAAAGCATAGCAATATTTGTTGCATAGTCGCCATTCTTCTTGTCCTTTGGCACTTCTAAAGTAAATTCAGGTATTTTTGACAAGGATAATAAAGATCTTTCTTGTCCTAAAGCAATCCCTTTTTTCCAGTTTTCTTTAATTTTATTTTCAAGATTAATTATTATACCCAAAATTTTACTCCTTTATATATTCTAGTATTAGTTTGTTTTTATAGGCTAATATATCTAATTCGTCATATAGAGAATATTCTATTCTAAAACATTTATTCTCAATAGCAATATTATTAGTCACAAGTTTAAGCACCAATTTCCCAAACTCTGTTTCATAAGCAAAATCACATTCAACATCTTTATTAAATTTCATAATACTATTAGTTCTTTTAATTTCAACTTCCATATCTGCAATATAAATATTTACAATATCTAGATTTTCATCAAGATATTGTATAGTAATGTCATTGGTATTTTCTTTAAGAAAGCCTTTATAGAAATGTTTTACTCCATCTGTACTTAGGATTATTTTTATTGGAATCATCATATGCCTCTTTGAAATGCACTTATATATCTTGTTAAATATAGCATTATTAGACCTTTTTTTCAATAAGAAGGTTATGTAATTTAACACCAGAATCAATAAATACGCCTTTTTCTCCATCCTCCTCATTATAACTTAAACCCATGCCCAAATCTTTTGTTGAATCAAAAAGTAAATATGGTACAGGAAGAGAATCATGTTTCCTTGTTTTTAAAGGTGTTCTGTGGTCTGGAACAACTAATATTCTAAAATCATCTTTTATTTCATTTGTCAGCTTTTTAATTATATGTTCATCTATAAGTTCTAGAGATTTTACTTTGCCAGAAATATCTCCTTGATGCCCACATTCATCAGTAGCTTCTAAGTGTATATAAATATAATCAAGTCCCTTATTCAAAGCTTTTACAGCAGCTTCTCCCTTCCCTTTAAAATTAGTATGAATTGTACCAGTTGCACCAGGAACATTAATAAGCTCCATACTAGCACCTTTACCAATACCTCTAATTAGGTCAACTGCGCTTATTACTCCACCATTCAGATTATTAATATCTTTAAATTTATCTAGTAGTGGTTTTTTACCTTCACCCCAAAGCCATGGACTATTTGCTGGGTTTTTACCTTCACTAATTCTCTTTTTATTAATAGGATGATCTTTAAAAATCAAATAACCTTTTTTAATAAAATCTATAAAGAAAGCACTATTAGCACCTTCAGGTAAATATTTATATATTTTTTCTCCTGTTATATTATGAGGTTGTATTAAATTAATATCCAGGCTACCTTCATGCCAAATAAATACATGTCTGTAACTAACTCCATGATAAATAGAAATATCCTTTTCCTCTTTAAAACCCTCAATTAAAGCATCAACAAGTTCTTTGCTTTCTTCTGTGGAAATTTCTCCACCACTATAGTCAATCATTTTTTTATCATTAAAGTTATCTTCATCACTTAAAGTAACTAGATTCATTCTTATAGCAATATCATCTACTTTCATGTTAACTCCAACCGAAAGAGCTTCTAGTGGAGATCTGCCGGTATGATAAATTTTAGGATCATAACCCATTACACTTAAATTGGCAATATCACTACCTGGAGTCATACCCTCAGGCACTGTTTTAACTAAGCCTATTTGAGATTTTTTTTCCAATTTTCTAATTGTAGGCATATAGGCCGACATTAAAGGAGTCTTATTATTAAGTTCCTCTATTTTATCATCAGCAGCTCCATCTATTAAAACAACAACGTATTTCATAATTCCTCCAATATTTTACTATCTTTAATTATATCAATGTACAAACTAAAAGGTAAGTGTTACCTTACCTTTTAAATACTTATCTAATTTGAATTTTCATCTGCATTTTTTTTGGCTTCTTCTTGTTTAGCGATTGCTTTTTCTTTAACGGTAATCAATTCTGGAAAGATTGCTCCTTCTTTATCATTACTTGTTACTAAATCACCATCCAAGAATCCTTGAGCTAGCTCATCAACATTATCTTCAGGTATAACATAAGAAATACCATCTATTTTATCAAGGTAGCCAACAGACATCCAAGTTGTAATTTTAAAGTTGTCCAATTCCTTATAACTATTAAACATATACATCATTTCAGGAAGTGATAAATCTGTTTCAATCCCTTTATAAATGCTATTGATTATATCAACTTGTTGAATTAAGTTAGCATTATTTTTTATATCGTGTGCTAAAGATTTCATGAATAATTGTTGTCTGCCCATTCTGCCTAAATCTGCTGTAGGTGTGTGTCTGAATCTAACAAAATTCAAAGATGTTGCAGCATCTAATTTGTTGACTCCTGGTTGAATATCCAATCCATAGCCCTTGGATACTAATGGTTCACCAGTCCATACTATTTCAACTCCACCAAGTTTATCAACTGCATCAGTAAAGGTAACGAAACTTACTTCCATCGTTCTATCAATTTTTATGTCATAAAAATTTTCAATAGTTTTTTGAGTTAAATCAACACCACCAAAAGCATAAGCTGCATTGATTTTATCTTTGCCATGTCCAGGAATATCAACTCTCGTGTCTCTAGGAATAGAAATCATTCTAGCATAACCTTCTTTAAAATTAAATCTACCTAATATTATCGTATCTGACCTGTCACCATCAACATCTGCTCTTCCATCTGTGCCTAACATAAGAATAGTGACTTCAACATTATTAAACATTTCAGATTTTGGTATAAATGAAATAGATTTAAAAATTGATCCAGAAGTCATATATTGAAAAGTCATAAAAGAACCAGCAAATATTGCTAGTATAATTGTCATGATTATTATAAATTTATTTAAAGTATTCTTCTTCTTTTTTTTGAATTTTTTTCCTTTATTATTTGATCCATTCTTAATATTTCTAGCTTTTTTACCTAATATATCATCCATCGATGCATTATCTGCACCTTTATTCTTTTCTTTTTTACTTTTATGCAATTTGTCTACACGACCCATATATTTACCTCTAATCTTATTATTACCTTAACAATTTAACAGAATTTATATTTATAGTCAAATTATCTTTGTACACGATTTATATCAGCTCCAAGACTTCTTAAGTTTTCAACTAATCTATCATAACCTCTATCAATAAAGTGCACATTGCCTACTCGAGTTTCTCCTTCAGCATAAAGACCTGCAATTATTAGAGCAGCTCCAGCTCTAAGATCAGAAGCATATACGATTGTTCCATCAATTTTTTCTGTTCCTGTTAGAGCAACTGTATTTCCTGCCATAATAATATCAGCACCCATTTTCCTAAATTCCTCAATATGTTGAAATCTTCTTTCAAAAATAGTCTCTGTTACAGAAGATCTGCCATCTGCACACAATAACATTCCCAACATCTGAGCTTGCATATCTGTAGGAAATCCAGGATAAGGCATAGTTTTAATTGTTATACCTTTACACCCTCTACTGCCTTCTGATTTTACTCTTATACCTTCAAATTCCTCTTCAACCGAAACTCCTGCTTCTCTTAATTTAGCTAAAACTGGTTTTAGATGATCTGCAATTACATTCTCGATTAAAACATTACCACCCGCCGCAGCAACTGCTATCATATATGTTCCCGCTTCAATTCGGTCAGGAATTACTGTATGAACTGTTCCTTTTAATTTTGTAACTCCATGTATCTTTATCATATTAGTTCCTGCACCAGTAATTCTAGCACCCATATTATTTAAATAGTTGGCTAAGTCTACAATTTCAGGTTCCTCAGCCACATTTTCCAATATTGTCTGTCCTTCGGAGATTGAAGCAGCCATCATTAAATTTTCAGTAGCACCTACACTTGGAAAATCAAGATATATTCTAGCGCCCTTAAGACCATCAGCCTTACCTTTAATAACACCATGGCTTTTATCAAAAACTACACCAAGAGCTTCAAGACCTTTTAAATGAAGATCAATTGGTCTAATTCCAATCGCACAGCCTCCTGGCTGGCTAATTTCTGAAAATCCAAATCTAGCTATAATTGGACCAAGTAGAAACAGAGATGCTCTTAATTCACTTACACAATCTATGGTTGCATCATATCTGTTCATACAGGTTGCATCTATTGTAATCATATTATCTTCTCTATCTATTTTTACTCCTAGATATTCTATAATTTCAATCAAATTTTCAACGTCTTTTAAATTAGGCACATCATAAATAACAGACTTCCCTTCAGTAGCCAATATAGATGCTGCTAAAATCGGCAAGATTGAATTTTTTGATCCTTTTATAAGAACCTTGCCTTCTAAGCGATTTCCACCTTTAATTACTATTTCTTCCATTATTTATCTCCTCTAACCACTTATTAATACTTTCAATATGTTTTTTCACTTCAAAGGTAGCAGGTCCACCTGTAACGCTTCTATCATTAACACATGTAATTAAATCTATAGCTTTATATATATCTTTTTCAAAATAATTAGAAAAACTTTTATATTCATCTAAAGTCATTTCATCAAGAGCTTTACTTTCATCTAGACAATAAGCTACCATTTTCCCAATAATACTGTGCGCTTCTCTGAATGGCAAGCCTTTCTTTGCTAAATAATCGGCTGCATCAGTTGCATTTGTAAAGCCTCTGTTTGCTTGATATAACATTTTATCTTTATTGACTTTCATAGTTGAAAGCATTGGATTAATTACCAACAAACTTTTCTTTACTGTATCAACAGTATCAAAAAAAGCTTCTTTATCTTCTTGCATATCTTTATTATATGCTAAAGGTAATCCTTTTAGCATAGTCAAACTTCCAACTAAATGACCAAATACTCTACCACTTTTTCCTCTGATTAATTCAACAACATCTGGATTTTTCTTTTGAGGCATTATAGAAGAACCTGTTGAATATGCATCATCAAGATTTATAAACTTAAATTCATCCGTACTCCATATAATTATTTCTTCAGATAATCTACTTAAATGCATCATTATTAATGAACAAGCACTTTCAATTTCAACAACATAATCCCTGTCACTTACACCGTCAAGACTATTTCTGCTAATATCAGCAAAATCTAATAACTTTCTTGTTAGTTCTCTATCTAAAGGAAATGTTGTGCCTGCCAAAGCTCCCGATCCTAGTGGCATTACATCCATTCTTTTATAGGCATCTTCAAGTCTACCATAATCTCTTTTTAACATTTCAACATAAGCCATTAAATGATGGCCAAAAGTAATAGGTTGAGCTTTTTGCATATGCGTATATCCAGGCATTATAGTTTCTGTATTTATGACTGCTATAGAAATTAATGTTTCTATCAGCTCTTTAATCAATTCTTTAATTAAATTTATTTCTTTTTTACCGTAAAGTCTAAGGTCTGTAGCAACTTGATCATTTCTACTTCTTCCAGTATGAAGTTTTTTTGCTACATCTCCTATTTTATCTATAAGTATAGTTTCAATATTCATATGAATATCTTCAGCTTTTTGAGAAAACTCAATATCACCTTTATTGATTTCGTCAAGAATAGTCTGTAATCCTTCTACTATTTTTTCCTTTTCTTGGTTTTCAAGAACACCAATAGTGCCCAACATTGTTGCATGTGCTATACTTCCTTCAATATCTTCTTTATATAGTCTTTTATCGAAGGATATAGATGAATGAAAATCTTCCATCAATGGATCAGAATCCTTGCTAAATCTTCCACCCCATAATTTCATTTTAATCTCCTTTTTAACTCAAAATGTAAGCTAAGACCTCATAACCCTTTACTGCTTGCATTAGTTGTTCAACATCAATAAATTCATTAGTTATATGTGCTTCAGCTTCTCTGCCTGGCCCAAAGCCTATAGTTTCAATCTCATCAATCCCAGAGGTACTGCTACCATTGGTACAGAAGGAATAATATCCAGTTTTATATTCTAATCCTTCCTTTTCGAAAGATTTTGAAATTTTATTTAACAATTCACTATTTTCGTTTGTTTTCCAAGGTCGATAGAATTTATCCCCTTCTATTTTATATCCCATATATGTTGTAAAATCATTCTTTGCATATTCTAAAGTATATTCAAATTCTTTATCTTCAAGTTTAATTGGTTCTAAAATATTTCTTATTGATTCTAGGACACTTTCTTTTGTTTCATTAAGTATAATTCTTCTATCAAAAGTAGCTTTACAAGTTCTTGGTATAACAGATTCTCCAGGATAAGGACTAGAAATTATATCAGTTAATACTAATATTCCTTTTCCTAGAACAGCTTCATTTGGTTTATAGTTATCCATTATTGCAGTTATTGCTTTATTCATCTTCAATACAGCATTTATCCCAATATCTGGATTTGATGAATGTGCGCTTTTTCCGAAAGTAGTAAGGCAGATCTCTCCTCTACCTCGTTGACCAATATTTATTTTCAACTCTGATGCTTCACCTAAAACTACTAGGTCAGGATTAACTCTTTTGGTTACTTCCCTAACAGTATAGCCTTCAGCTACTTCCTCGTTTACTGTTCCGCTAAGATAAATACTGCCCTTAAGCTTACTTCGATCCACTAAACTTAAGCCATGAAGCATAGCTGCAAAGGCTCCTTTCATATCCGAAGCTCCTAGTCCATATATTTTACCGTCTTTTTCATATGCCTCAAAGGGATTTTGATTATTCCACTCCAAAATATTTTCTGCTTCCACAGTATCAATATGACCGTCAAAAAGTATAGTAGCACCTTCACTATATCCATGAATTGCTCCTATTATGTTTCCAGCAACATCAATAAAAATCTCGTCAAAACCGAGTTCTTCCATAATGGTGTTAATAGTATTTACTATATTTAATTCATCACCTGTATAACTTTTTGTATCTATCAGTTTATAAAGTATGTTCTTTACCATTATATCTCCTTGAATATATCATCTAAAGTTTTTAAAACTTCTTCTTTTTCTATTTTACTAAAGTCAGGTTCTTCAACTGACCTTGTATATTGATCTTCTTCTAGAATATTTTCATTAGAAACACTATCTGTTTTTTCCATTTTTTGTGTTTCAAATAATTCCTCATCATAAAACACATCAGCAAGTTCCTCTTCAGCAAGTCCGTCCTCTTCTTCATCTTCTTCATTTTCTTCTGATTCTTCACCTTCTTTAATTCTTGTAATTCTTCTTCTATATGTAAACAATAAAATAAGAAATAAGAAAAGGTATACCATAAATACAATAAGCATGCCTTTAAGACTTTCTTGACCAAATACAAATAAACCATATGCTAAAAGAAATAAAAATGCTCCTTGTATAATATTAATAAATAAAAATAGGAAAACAAACTTTTTTCGGTCATTTATCTTAAAAATAATTATATTTATCCATAAAAAAGGTAACATAACAAAAAATGTGGTAACTACTCCTACCAGTTCTTTAATCATCTAATTACCTCTCTTCAATATCTTTGATTTTTCCAAGTCTTGTGTTATGTCTTCCACCTTCAAAATTTGTATTTAAGAAAGTATCTATAATCATCAACGCAACACCTTTACCAATCACTCTTCCACCTAAGGCTATAACGTTTGCATCATTATGACCTTTAGCCATCTTCGCTGAGTATACATCATTACATAAGGCACATCTTATGCCATCAATTTTATTTGCAGAAATTGACATTCCAATTCCAGTTCCACATATTAAAATACCTAAATCACCTTCGCCTGAAGCAATTGCTACTCCGACTTTTTTGGCATAATCAGGATAATCTACTGAATCTGGCACAAATACACCAACATCTTGGATCTCTAAACCTTTTTTTAATAAATATTCACTTATTGTTTCTTTAAGTTCAAAACCACCATGGTCTGATCCAATTACTATTTTCATTTATTTTCCTCCCAGTTGCTTTTTTCAATCAAACTTTTAATTTCATCTCTCGTTCTTCTATAAACATCCAGATCACAAAAAAAAGGATCTTCAAGATCTCTATCTTCACCATTAGAAAAAAAACTTAATGTTTGTACTTTTTTATCAATATTATCCACATCATAATAGGCTATTGTCAATAAATCTCTTTGCGCAATCGTCATAGTTAAAATTTTATCAGCTTCTTCAATTAATTCTCTTCTTACTAGTGTGCTTCTATGCTCACTAATATCTAAATCTATTTCTTTCATAGCAGCTATACTGTTTTCACTTGCTGCTTCACCAGTAATATTTTGTATTCCTGCTGATAGAACAAAATGATTTCTTATGTTTTTCTTGGAAAACATATCTTTGGCAATACCTTCAGCCATAGGACTTCTACAAGTATTACCAGTACATACAAAAAGTATCTTCAAATTAAATCTCCTTTAAATAATTCTGATTGGCTGCTTTTTTTAAACGATTCATATATGAAAAGCCTAATCCAACTTCATTATAGCTTTCAATAAAAATATTTTCTATTCCTAATATATCACAATCTCTTAGTATACGAAACAAATTTCTAATTCCGTACTTAAGATTAGTTAGACTACCTAATGAAAATTTATGAGGTATATTTATCTTCTCATAATTTTTTAAATTTTCATCAAAACATATTAAGGCACATTTATTTATATTCATTTTCTTTTTAGTTATTTCTAATAAAATTAGGTCTGTTTTGTTTCTATTTTCAATTATATAGACTTTAGCTTTGGGAGCATAATGTTTATATTTCATGCCTGGGGCTTTTGCAATCAAAGCTGATGTTCCTATGAGACTTTCATCAAATTTAATTTTGCCAATTTCATATTCTATATCTTCTTTTGTAATAGTCCCCGGTCTTAGTATGGTAGGAATTTCATCGGTTAAATCAATTATTGTAGATTCTATTCCTTCCTCACAATTCCCACCATCTATAATACCATAAATCAAACTATCTAGATCTGCTGAAACATGTTTCATAGTAGTTGGACTGGGACTTCCTGATAAATTGGCACTTGGTGCCACTAAAATCAAGTTCCCTTTGACTAAAATTGTTTCTATTACTGGATGATCAGGCATCCTTACACCTATAGCTTCCAAGCCAGCTGTGGCAATTTGAGAAATATCATTATTTTTTTTAAAAATTATAGTTAATGGACCAGGCCAAAAAGCATCCATTAACAACTTTGCCTTTTCTGGGACTACTTTTACTAAACTATCAAGCTGATCAATATTACCTATATGAGCAATTAAAGGATTATCACTAGGTCGATTCTTAGCTTTATAAATTCTTAGTATAGCCTCATCATCATGAATATTTGCGCCTAAACCATAGACTGTCTCAGTTGGAAAAGCAATTATTTCTCCATTATTATAAGCTTTTATTATTTCATTTAGATCTGCTTCATTAATAATTTCGCGAAAATCATAATATTTAGTTTTCATTATTTATATGCTCCATTACTAAAACTCTATTTCTATTTCCATCATCTTTATAAATTCCAATGAATTTTAATCCTTTGTTTTCAAAAATATTTCTGACAACTTCATACTGTTCATAACCTAATTCAATAAGTATATAGGCAACATTTCCCACTACTTCATTATATTCTTCAGCTAATCTTCTATAGTAGTCCAATCCGTCTTTTCCACCAACTAATGCACTATATGGTTCTCTTTTAACTTCTGGATCTAGCTCCATGAATTCTTCTTCACTAATATATGGTGGATTGGAAAATATTATATCTGCTTTTATATGATTATTTTTAATTGATTCAAGAAAATCACAATTAAAGGATTCTATTTCCACATTATGTTTTCTGAAATTTTCTCTTGCTACATTTAGCGTTTCAAAAGAAATTTCTGTTGCAAATATTTTTGTTTCAGGCCAGTTCTTTTTTATTAGCACCGGCAAGATGCCACTACCTGTTCCAATCTCTACCATTATTGGTTCTTTTATTTTTTTCTTAAGTAGAAGTAATTGTTCAAGTAATATTCTTGTATCTTCCCGTGGTATTAAGACTTTATCATTTACTATGAAATCTAAACCCATCCATTCCTGATTACCGATTATATACTGAAGAGGTTTATTGTTTAATAGCTCGTTAATATTTTTAAAGAATTCATTAACAATATTTTCATTTAATTCCTCTTTAATATTAATATGTAAATATACTCTGTCTTTATTTAGTAATTTGGCCAGAATAACTTCTGCTTCTAATCTTCCATAATTTGTATTACCTAGTTTTAGTTGGGCTTCTTTTATTAGATCGAAAATATTCATTAGATGTCGCTATTTAGCTTTTCAGCTTGTTTTGTTGTGGTGATTGCGTTTAGCATTTCGTCAAGGTCACCCTCCAACATTGCTTCAAGTTTATGAAGTGTCAATCCAATTCTATGATCAGTTATTCTATTTTGAGGATAATTGTAGGTTCTTATTCTTTCACTACGATCTCCTGTTCCAACCTGGCTTTTTCTTTCACTTGCCATTTTGGCATTTTCTTCTTCCATCGCTTTCTCGTAAAGTCTTGCTCTTAGTACCTTCATTGCTTTGTCCTTGTTTTTTATCTGGCTTTTTTCATCCTGACAGGAAACAACAATACCGGTTGGCACGTGTGTAAGTCTTACTGCGGATTTTGTAGTATTAACTGATTGTCCGCCAGGTCCACTTGAACAAAACAAATCGACTCTAACATCATTAGGATCTAAATCGATATCAACCTCTTCAGCTTCAGGTAAAACTGCTACCGTTACTGTAGAAGTATGAATTCTCCCTCCAGATTCAGTAGAAGGTATTCTTTGTACGCGATGAACTCCGCTTTCATATTTTAATTTTGAGTAAGCTCCATAACCTTCTATTGAGAAAATTATTTCTTTATAGCCGCCCAAATCATTTTCATGGGAATCCAGAATATCTATTTTCCATCCTTTTGTCTCACCAAATCTGCTATACATTCTAAAAAGATCTCCAGCAAAAAGAGCTGCTTCATCTCCGCCAGCCCCACCTCTGATTTCAACAATAACACTTTTGTCATCGTTTGGATCCTTTGGTATTAATAGGACTTTTAAGTCTTCTTCCGTTTTAATTAAGTCTTTTTCAGCTTGTGCAAGTTCCTCAGTAGCTAATTCTACCATGTCACTGTCATTTTCCTCATTCAATATTTCTTTTAATTCGGAGATTGACTGGGATAAATTTTTGTAGTTAATATATTTATTAACCACTTCTTCCATTGAACTATGCTTTTTCATCAGCTTTTGAAATATTTTTTGATCGTTAATAATCTCTGGTGTACTTAACTCCCTGCCGATTTCTTCATATTTGATTTTTATTTCTTCAAGCTTATTCAGCATCATTTTATCTCCTTTATTTAAAAAAAGTAAAAGGAAGCCCTAAAAGTGCTTCCCTTTTCATCTACGAATATATTTCTATTTCTCGTATTTTTTCTTAAATCTTTCTACCCTACCACCTTTATCACTCATTCTGCTCTTAGCTCCTGTATAGAATGGATGACATGATGAACAAACTTCAATTTTTAAATTCTCTTTAGTGGATCCAGTTTCAATCACTGTACCACATGCACAGGTAATAGTCGTTTGTTTGTACTCTGGGTGAATTCCTTTTTTCATGACTTCTCACCTCTTTCATTTATATTTATAATTTTTTTCCAATTATAGTCAGACACTGAAGATTGTAGCATGTTTACTTCATTATTTCAAGTTTTTTTCAGGTATTGGTATTTCTACAGTAAACACTACACCATTTCCTTTGTTTTCTATTTTATAAGCAAATTTATGTATTTTAAGTATTTTTTTCACTATATGTAAACCAAGTCCGCTACCACCTGTTTCTCTATTTCTAGATTTCTCTGTTCTATAAAAAGCATTGAATATTTTTCCATCATTTAAATCTTCTTCTAGTATATTCTCTCCATCATTAAATATTTCAATTAATATCCTATCTTTTAATTTAATAGCTTCTACAATAAACAGACCATTTTCAGGACAATATTTCATCCCATTTTCAATTATATTAGTAAAGGCTTTTTTTAATAGACTTACGTCACCTTCTATATTTAAATTCTTTTCTATTTTTTTAACAGTTTTAATTTTTCCTTCAATTTGTAAATAATCCAGTCCTTTTATTATTTCTTCTAATATTGGACTTAGATTGAATTTTTCTTTTTTAAATATAAAATCTACTGTATCCAGTTTCGAAACAACTAATATTTCCCTAACCAGTCTGTCGAGATTTTCAGCAATTGCTAAAGAACGTTTAAGATATTTATCTCTATTTTGATAAACGCCAATTTTATTAATCATCCCTTCAAGTTGTCCTTTAATAGCTGTAATAGGTGATTTTAACTCATGGGACATTGTAGCTATAAAATTAATACGTTGCTCGTCTCTTAGTTTCTCTCTTTCAATATCATTTTTAAATCCTTCCATAGATTTTTTTAAATTTGTTGATAATGTGTTTAAGCTTGTTCCTAATTCTCCAAGTTCATCTTGTCTTTTTATATTGGCCTTTGTCTGAAAATCTAACATCGTCATTTTTTTAGCAACCTTATTTAATTCAATCAAAGGTTTTGTTACCAATCTAAAATACATATAGGAAACTATTAATGATGTTAAACTAATTATAATTAAAATATAAGGTATCAAGGAAATTAAACTTGCACGAATTTCAGAAACTTGTGAAATAGATGTTCTAAAGTATGCGTCATAAACAACACCTTTAAGATTAAGTTTACTTTCATAATAATCCTTACTATTATCTATTGTTTCTTTAATATCATCTTTTCCGTCCAAAGAACTATTCGTACTAGTAAATTTTAAATTTGCAGATGCAATATAGACTGGGGATGAACGATAAAACAAGATAACTGATATTTCTTTTTTTATGGCAAAGTCTCTAAAAACTTCTACGGCCTCTTTGTAACCAAGATCATTTTCGGTGATTTGTTCAACTATTTTTTTCGAATTATCTACAAGAGCTTTCTGTTTATAGGATACATATATATTAGGCATAAATATAAATAAACTAATGAATATCATACTTAAACTAAAGAATAATACAAAACTAGTCAACAGGAAATTCTTTAGATTAATATCTCTTCGTATTTTATTAAGTCTGTGCAAAAATTGAAAATTAGTCTTCAAATTTATAGCCAACTCCTTTTAAGGTTTTTATATAATCAATCTTTAATTTTCTTCTTAGATTTTTAATATGTGTATCAAGAACTCTAGAATCACCTCTAAAATTCCAACCCCATATATTATCCATAAGTGTTTGTCTTAATACAACTTTATTCCGATTAGTCATTAAATAGTGAAGAATATCAAATTCTTTGTTTGTTAATTCAATTTCTTTGTCATCGATTATAACTGTATAGGATTCTAAATCAAGTTTAAGATTTTTGTATTCGATTTCTTTTCTTTCAGTTTTAGTTCTTTTTAATATAGCATTAACTCTTCTTATTAAGACATTAAATGAAAAAGGTTTAGTAATATAGTCATCTGCTCCTATTTCAAAGCCTTTTATTTCATCATATTCTTCTTCTAAAGCTGTAAGCATAATAATTGGCAACTTATCATCTTTTTTTCGTATTAGTTTTGCCAGTTGATATCCATCCATCTTTGGCATCATAATATCAAGAATTAATAAATCAAGTTTTTCTTCTTTATATATTTGATATCCATCAAGACCATTCCCAGCGGTCAACACTTTATACCCTTCAGAATTCAAAATTTCATATATAAGTTCTTGAATATCTTTATCATCTTCAACTACTAAAATTGTATCACTCACAATTATTCACCCTCTTTTGTATTTACAGCTTCGAGTCTGTATATTAAATTTCCTTTTTCTCTGAATTTGGCTTCATATTCCGTTTCTACATCGATAATTTCATCAGAGTACAAATAATTCAATGTGATATTTTCTAATTTCCATCTCTTTGCAAGAGTATTTAAACTATATTCAAATAATATGGAATTATCGGTTTTTAAATTTATTCTACCTTTCTTCTTCAGTACTTTTTCATACTGATTAAGAAAGTCTATTGATGTTAGTCTTCTTTTATGATGTCGGTTTTTTGGCCATGGATCAGAAAAATTTAAATAAATTCCATCAATTTCATTTTCATCAAATATTTCAGTTAATAATCTACCATCAGTTAGCAACAATCTTAAATTATAGTCATTTTTTAATTTAAGGGCAGTTTTATATAGAATCTCTTCTACTTTATCTATGGCGATATAATTAATATCTCTATTCATTCTAGAAAGTCCAGTAATAAATTGTCCTTTTCCACACCCTATCTCAATGAATATAGGATTATAATTACCAAATATTTTATGCCATTTTCCTTTATAGTCTTCTGGTTTTAAAATAAGTTTATCACCAGCTACTTTTTCAATTTTTTCTTCAATGCCTTTTATTTTTCTAACTCGCAAATTACAGTACCTTCCTCTAAAATTTCTTTTATTACAAATTGAATGCTTTGTCTTCCATTATAACTGTTTATTTGCGGAATACCAATAAATGAATTTTTATTGCCTTTTTCTAATAATTTATTAAATGCTATAAATTCTATACCATCCATTAAAAATTTACTGTGAATTTCTTTCATATATATAATATTATCTAAATTTACATTTTCAATTAAAAATATTGGTTTATTAAATCCATTACCAAATGGTTCTAATTTACTTAAACAATCCATTAATTCCATATTCAAATCTTTAGCTGTTAATTTTGAATCGATATATATATTATCAACTGTTTCAATATTTTCTAATTGAATTTTACCTTCAGTTTCTAATAGATTTTTTACTAAATCAAGATTATCATTTTCTATAGTTAATCCACAAGCTAATTTATGTCCACCATAGTTTTTCAATAACTTGTTGTTTTTATCCAAAGCTTTTTTTAAATTAAAATCTTTTATTGATCTTCCTGATCCTTTATAGAACCCTTCTTGTGTTTTTCCAAGAACTATAGTAGGTCTTTTATAACTATCCATTATTCTACTTGCTATTAATCCAGCTATACCTTCAGTAATTCTATTATCAAATATAAAGAAAAGATATTTGTCTGGGTCTATTAGATTTTCTCCAATTTTTATTTGTTCTTCCAACATTTCTTTTCTTCTATTATTTATTTCTATTAATTCATCTATTGCTTTATCTATTTCATTTTTATCATTAGAAGTTAATATAGTTATACCCTTAACTGGTTTGCCTTTCAATCTACTTTCAGCATTTAATATCGGTGCGAAAATAAAACCTAACTCATAAGCAGTAATCTCTTTTTTTATACCTGTTTTTTCTATAAGTCTTTTTATACCATATTTACCTTTTGTATGATTCCAGATCATTAGCCCTGTCTTAACTATTAATCTGTTTTCTCCAAGTAGAATTGCCATGTCTGCTACAGTTCCAAGAGCAACTAAATCCATTTCCTTTTTAGCTATCAGCTCTTTATCCATAATTTTACAAATATTTAAAAGTATTTTAAATAAAACTCCTACCCCAGTTATTTCTTTATTAATTGATGGGCAGCCTGGTTGTTTTGGATCTATTATTAAACATTCTGGTAAATCTGTACTATTTGGTTCATGATGATCTGTTATTATAACCTCAATACCAAGTTCTTTTGCTTTTTTAACACCTTCTATACCAGAAATTCCGTTATCTACAGTGATAATCAAGCCTACTTTTTCTTTATGTAATGCAATAACTCCAGTCGTATTTATACCAAACCCTTCAGTAAACCTATTATTTATATAATAAGTAGTGTCGGCTCCTAAAGCTCTTAATATATTTAACCCTACTGCTGTTCCTGTTATACCATCTGCATCATAATCTCCATAAATGGCTATTTTAGTTTTATTTTTTATAGCCTCCATTATAATCTTTATTGCAAGATTTTGATTAAGAAATTTATCTTCGTATATTTTATTGAAATTTACTTCTATAAAATCTTTATAATCCAACTCAATATTTCTTGTTTTAAGTATTTGATTTGCAATATTATCATCTTTTTTCTTTTTTAAAAAATATTTTTTTGTTCTTTTTTTTAATTTATCTTTTTTTAAAGTAAGAACACACTTACATATTTTATTATCTTCAGTTAATTCCCCACAACTCTCGCAAATATATGCCATTATAAAACCTTTCCATCTTGTATAATTATTATTTTCCCTTTATCTATAAAAAAATTTTCAATATCGTTCAAATCTGTTGTCGTTATGATAGTTTGTACCTTATTTTCTATTTCTTCTAAAAGTTTATGTTTTCTTTTTTTATCAAGCTCTGAAAGTACATCGTCAAGTAATAATATAGGATACTCTCCAGTTTTTTTCTTTATAAATTCTATTTCTGATATTTTAAGACTTAAAGATATTGTTCTTTGTTGTCCTTGTGATGCAAATTTTTTTGCTGAAATACCATTTATTAAAATTTCTAAATCATCTCTATGTGGTCCTACTGATGTATAGCCTTTATCTATATCTTTTTGTCTATGTTCTTTTAATAATTTTCTATAACTATTTTCAATATTTTCAATATCAATATTAGTTTGATATTTTATTTGTAAATTTTCTGCATCATCAGTTATTCTATAATGTATTTCTTTAGAAATTTCTTTTAATTGTTCAATTAATTCTAATCTTTTTTTTATTATTTTAATTCCATATTTTGATAATTGTTCTTCCCATATATCCATTAATGCATCACTAACACTTCTTCTTTTAAATTCCTTTAAGAGAATATTTCTTTGTTCTAATATTTTTTTATATTTTATATTATCAACAAAGTATTCAACATCTGTTTTAGAAAGTTCATTATCAATATATTGTCTTCTTAAGGCTGGTTCTCCTTTAATTATATATAGATCTTCAGGACTGAATATAACTGTTATTAAATATCCAATATATTCCTTCCTTTTTTCTATTTTATAATTATTTAAATACACCTCTTTTTTATTTCCTATAACTTTTACTGTTACCTTATTTTCTCCGTATTTATTGAAAAAATGGGCAGAAATACTAAAATAATCTCTGCTCCATTTTATTAATTCTTTATCTTTATTTTTTCTTGACGAAGAAATTGTGGAAATATAATATATTGATTCTAGTAAATTGCTTTTCCCTTGTGCATTATCTCCTACAAAAATATTTATATTTTCATCAAAATCACAATATGCATCTTCATAATTTGTAAAATTTTTTAAAGATATGTTCTTTAAGATCATCTCTACCTCAATTATTGTAACCTTACTGGTAATATTAAATATATGAATTTTTCATTTCCTTGAGTTCCTTTTATTATTCCTGGACTTTGAGGCTCATTTAAGTTTATTGAAATTTCTTCACCATCAATATTTCTTAATATTTCTATTAAATACTTTCCATTAAAACCTAATTCAATTTCATTTCCTTGTAGATAAATTGGTATTTCTTCATAAATATCACCAACTTCAGAAGCTCTTGAAGAAATAATTAATATTTTTTCCTTTATATTAAATTTAACAGTATTTAGTTTTGATTTAATTTCATCTCTTGTTAAAACGAAAGCTCTTTCTAGTGAGTCTAATAAACTTTTTTTAATAATATTAATTTCTGTTGAAAATTCTTTTGGGATAACTTGTTCATAATTTACAAATTTTCCTTCGATAAGTCTTGATGTTACTTTTATATTTCTTGATTTAAATAAAATTCTATTTGATGTAATATGAATTTCAATTTCTTCATCTTCATGAATTATATATGCAACTTCTTTTAAAGACTTCGCTGGTACAATAGATTCCCATTTATCTACATTTTTTTCAATATTTTCAACATAGGTATAACATAATCTATGTGTGTCAGATGAAACAAAATTCAATTTATCATTTTTAATTTCTAATAAAATACCAGTAAATATGGGTCTTGTCATATCAGTTGATACCACAACTTGTGACAAAGAAATTGCATTAACTAAATCATCACCTTTTATTTTCAATATACATTCTCCTACAAAGTCATGTATTGAAGGATATTCATTACCATCATAATAATTTAATTTAATTTCTGATGAACCATATACAATTTTTATTTGATTATTTTCTTCAGTTGATAATTCTAAATCAACCATTGGTAATTTTCTTACTATTTCAACAAAATATTTTGAAGGTAAAACTATTTTTCCTGATTCATCGACCAATGCTCCAATTTCACTTTCAATTCCTAACTCCATATCAGTACCTCTAATGATTAATTTATTATCATCTTTAGTTTCTAAATATATTCCACTTAGCAATGGTTGTATATTTTTGTTTGATACAGCTTTGTTAACTATTAGTAAATTGTTTAATAATTCCTTTTGGTTAACAGTGAATTTCATCTCTTGTCCTCTTTTCTTTTTTTTAAAATACTAGTCATAGTCGTCATCAGTACTGTTAATATTGTTGATAAGTCAAAAAAAACTATACGCTACATGGTTTCTAGCATGTGTACCATTTGTTAGGAACTTGTACATCTTATCAACAGTTTACACAATTAAAATTTTCCAGTTTCCAGAGATTCTTTGATTTGGTTAACAACTTGTTTAATTTCAGGATTAGTTTCTATGCATATAGCTATTTTATCACAGGCATGCATAACTGTCGTATGATCTTTTCCTCCAAAAGAAACTCCAATTTTAGGAAGAGAAAAATCAGTTAATTCTCTAATTAAATACATAGCAATTTGCCTTGGAAATGATATATTTCTTGATCTTCTTCTTGAAATCATTTCATCTACTGAAATACCATAAAACGTTGCTACAGCTTTTTTAATTGTTTGGTCATTTAACTTCATCTTTATTTGTTTATTGGTTATATCTTTTAATATTTCATCTATAAATGCTTCATCAATTTTTCTTTTATCTATATTATGAAGTGCCACATAGGCATCAACTCTTAAAAGTGAGCCTTCTAATTCTCTGATGTTTGAGGTTATTTTACTTGCAATCATAGAATAAATTTCATCATTAAGTTTAATTCCATCCATACTAGCTTTTTTTCTTAAGATTGCTACCCTAGTTTCAAAATCTGGTTGACTAATATCAGTTGTAAGTCCCCAACTGAATCTTGAAGTAAGTCTATCTTCAATTTTTAATTTTGAAGGTGGTTCATCACTTGATATTACTATTTGCCTATTTGAATCCTTTAGCGTATTAAATGTATGAAAAAATTCATCTTGTGTCTTTTCTTTGTTTTCTAAAAATTGAATATCATCAATCAGTAGTAAATCAATATTTCTATATTTATTTCTGAATTTTTCAATTTTTCCATCTTTTAGAGAATTTATAAGATCATTTGTAAATGTTTCTGAAGAAACATACAATACGTTAGATTTAGGATTTAATTCTTGATAGTGATGACCTATTGCGTGCATTAAATGAGTTTTACCCAAACCTACACCTCCATATATATATAAAGGGTTATATAGTTTGGCAGGATTTTCAGCTACAGCAAGACTTGCAGCATGTGCAAAACGATTATTTTCACCTACAACAAAATCATCAAAAATATACTTTGGATTTAAATTATTCTTAGACAAATTATGACTTCTTGTTTTATTAACAATTTTTACATACTCTTCTGATGAGTTTTCCACAAATTCAAGATCCAATTTTTTTTCACAAGCTAAATTTACAACCTCATTTATTAAATGATAATAACTTTTAGACAAAAACTTTTTTGCAAAGCTATTGGGAACAGAGATATATGCCTTATCATACTCAATCTTTATGATGTTGGTTTCTCTAAACCATGCATCATAAGTGCTTTTATTGATTACTTTTTCTTTTAAAAGTTTGGTAAAATTATGATTGATTGATTCAAATGGCATAGTATAACTCCTTGTGATTTATTAAGGGCTGTGGATAAGTATACAAGTTATGCAGATAGTTATCCACAATTAAAAATTCGAAGTGTTGTTCAACCCCATTACTTAGGGTGTATAAAAAATGATAACAAAATTTATCCACAATTACAACTAAAAAAAAGAGGTAATTTTATGTGGAAAGTTTTTAATAAGTATTGCAAAAACTGAAAACACTAAGTGGTGGGATAAATATTGAGTTTACATAAAATTAATGTAAAATAACATAAAAATATTTTATCAAAAATACTTTATATTAATTATAAAAAAAGAACAGGTACAAACCTGCTCTTTTTTATAATTTAAAATTAAATATTAACTATTTTTTGATAAATTCTTCATATTCAGAGCTTGACATTAATGAGTCAAGTTGTGAAGCATCTTCAAGTTCAAGTGTGAATACCCAACCTTTTTTATAAGGATCTTCGTTGATAGCTGCTGGCTCATCTTCTAAGTCAGTATTAACTTCAACTACTTTGCCTGATATTGGTGAGTAAACGTCAGAAACAGCCTTAACTGATTCAATAGTTGCAATGTTATCATCTTGTTTGAAGACTGCATCTAATTCTGGTAGTTCTACAAACACAACATCACCCATTGCATGTTGAGCATAATCGCTAATTCCAACTGTTCCTTTGTTGCCTTCTACACGAACCCATTCGTGATTTTTAGTAAATCTCAAGTTTTCCATTTTATTCCTCCATCTAATAGAATTTAAAACACATACATACATTATACAATCTTTTATTAATTTTAACAGTATTTTTTAATAAAAATATATTAATCTCCAAAAGATATGCCAATTGATCTTGCGGCAACTAGTCCTTGATTATCCTTTTCTACTGTTTTAAGATATCCGGCAACATCAATCAAAGGGACAATTTTAGCCTCATTATCTATATATCCAACCATATTACCAAAGTTTCTTGCCTCAATAAGATTGGCTACATTGGCCCCTAAAATAGTAGCTAAATTTCTGTCAAAGGCATTAGGAGAACCACCTCTTTGAACGTAGCCTAAAACTGTAAGTCTACTTTCATATGGTGTGTGTTTTTCAATTTTTCTAGCAAGTCGTTGTCCAATACTTCTAAATTTTCTTTTACTTGCTAGTTCTGCAGGTAACAATTCTATTTCATCATGACTAAATGCCCCTTCAGCAACACAGATTATTGTAGAATTTTTTCTTTGTTCAACTCTTTTGTTAATAGCTTCATAAACCTTCTTAAAAGAGAATGGAATTTCAGGTAGCAGTATTATGTCGCTTCCACTTGATAAACCGGCGTGTAAGCCAATCCAACCAGCCTTATGGCCCATTACTTCCACTATCATGACTCTGTTATGTGAGGATGCAGTGGAATGTACTCTGTCAATTGCTTCTGTTGCTATATCAACTGCAGATGAAAACCCGAAGGAAACATCAGTACCAGAAATATCATTATCTATAGTCTTAGGTAAGGTTATAATATTCAGGCCTAATTCTTTTGATAAGTTATAAGCGGTTTTTTGTGTACCATTACCACCAATTATAACTAAGGCACTTAAATCATGATTCCTGTAATTATGAAGTATAGATTTTATTTTTTCATCTTTATCTTCACCTTTAAAAGGTTTAATTCTAGATGTTTTTAGTATTGTACCACCTTTAGTCAATAGACCTGAAGTTTCATTTATTGTTGTATAGTTGTTATCAATCAAACCACCAAAACCGAAATAGAAGCCAACGGTTTCCATATTATGTAATTCTTTTGCTGATTTAACAACACCTCTTATAGCAGCATTTAAACCTGGTGCATCACCACCAGAGGTTAATATACCGATTTTTTTCATAGTATTCACCTACTTACCAATAATTTGTACTAATAGTTGAATGTTATCTTCAACAAATAGTTTCAATATATTTGATTCATTTATAATGACTATACCAGTTGTATAGTTATTATATAATAGTATTAGAGAAATAATGTAGCTGGAAATAATAACTACTACTACACCTAAAACCAAGCCTATTATTAGACCTCCCAGTCTATTAAGCCATTTGGTTAGAATAAAACCTTCCAGTATATTTAAGAGTAAATTGCTAATTAAACTCAATATCAAATATACAGCAATGAAGATAATGATTGAGCTTGCAAATCTGCTTAAAAGAGTCTGTAAAATATTATCTATTAAATTACCACTTATAGCATCTGGGAGTTTTATATGCGTTGGTATAAAACTATCAAAGAAAGGGCTTAATAATATTTGCAGATAGTAGGTACCAATAATAGCAAAAACAATTTTTGCTATACCCAAAAGTCCTCTGAAGAAACCTCTTTTATAGCAAATTAAGACAGTTACTAAATATATAACTAGTAATAGGATATCAATAAGTAAAACCATTATATTCTCCTTATGACCTGAAGTTTATAAATTGCAATGGTATTTCTAAATCCTTTTCTTTTAACATTGCCATTATAGTTTGCAAATCATCAATATTTTTTGCACTTACCCTTACAACTTCACCTTGTATTTGGCTTTGAATTTTTAATTTACTTTCTTTTATGTCTTTAACTATTTTCTTAGCTATATCTTGGTTAATTCCTTGTTTTAATGTAATAGTTTGTTTAACCATTGAACCAGCTGTTGTTTCAATCTTGCCATAATCAAAAACTTTTAATGATAAACCTCTTTTTATAGCCTTTGATTGTAGTATGTCAACAATTGAATTAACTTTACTATCATTTTCTGCAGCTATTGTAATAGATTCTTTTGTTAAATTCACTTCTGCTTTTGAACCTTTAAAATCATACCTTGTTAAAATTTCCTTTTTTGTTTGGTTGATTGCATTGTCCATTTCTTGCATGTCAAACTCTGAGACAATATCAAATGATGCATCTTTAGCCATGTTTACCTCCTTGTTAATACTCTTTTGTTTTCTAATCTCTTTGTAATCTTTTTGTAATCCAAGTGTTCCAAAAAAGGAACAATATATTTTCTGGATGTATTAAGTATGTCCTTTGCACTACCTATATCAATAGATTCATTGACTAAGCAATAGTCTTTAATTTTTTTAATAGCATCCTCATATACCATTAATGAAAGATAAATATTTTCATCTATTTTGACCAGTTTACCATTTTCTATAAGAAAGTTGTAATATTTCAAATATTTATCAATTGACAACTTTAAAAATCCTGACATTTCTTTATTGTTTTTGGTATTAAAACCATCTTTGTTATAAACCTCAATAATTTTATCAATAATCTTTGTATCTTCTTTATTTAGATTTACTTCATGTCCTGTTTCTTTTATTAAATCTCCAACTATTTCAAGTTTATCACCAATTACTAGTTTTATTATACCATTAAAGGTTTTTTGACTACAGTCTTTGAAGAATTTTGATCTTATTTCTTCTTTGCTAACACCAACTACAAGTGGTGTTTTTTCCAACTTAAATTTAATATATTCAACAATCTCATCTATTAAACTAATTTTCTTTTCACTTAAAAGATATTGATTATCAAATTCAATTACTATATCAATCTCTTTTTTCAATAATTCTTTAATTTCATTCTTAGAAATAGCCATTTTTAGTGATAAGTTATCAATGTTAATAAATGGATATTTACTAATAATTGATAGCAACTTATCATCTAGTGAGCCTTCTGCTTTTTTCCTTAGATCGGTTATAAAATCATTATCCATTCTTTTAAACTTATCAGGAAAAACTTCTATAACACTAAAACCACCTAGTGTTTCACTACCATTTTCTTTTCTAATGATTAAAATATCTCCAAAGATAGTTCCTAATGCTTTATCTAAATATAGACCTGCAAGTTGTTCTTCACCTGGATATATTTCATCATTTTCTAGAAGTATTAGTTTACCTGTTGTTTCTCCTGTTCCTAGGTGAACTCTAATTTTATCTAGATTACGCATGCTTTGTTTATCTTCTAGTAAATTGAAATTTCCAGAAACCTTGAAAGTTGGTTGGATTATATTTTCTTTTAATAGTACAGCTCCTGATGGAATTTCTTTGATTGTCACATCAGGTATATTTAGAGCAACTCTTTGTCCAGCATAAGCTGTTTCTACATTTTTATTATGTACTTGTATATTCCTTACTTTCACTTTATGGTCAATAGGAAATATTTTAAGTAAATCTCCTTTAGAAATCTCTCCACTCCAAAGTGTACCGGTAACAATAGTCCCATGTCCTTGTAGTGTGAAGACTCTGTCGATTGGAAGTCGTGGAAAGTTACCTAGGTATTTTGGTGGTAAATTTTCTACCATTTCTTGTAATTTTATTTTTAATTTATCTATTCCATCTAGGGTTATACTGTCTACAGGAATAATTGGTGTATTTATAAAATCTCTTTTGTTGAGATATTCTCCAATATCATCTTTTACTAATTCTAGAAAATCTTCATCAACCAGACTTTTTTTGGTTAAAGCCACAATGATATTTTTAATACCCAATAGAGAAATGATATCAATATGTTCTTTTGTTTGGGGCATAATCCCTTCTGTAGCTGCGATAACAAGGAGGACTAAGTCCATACCTGAAGCACCTGATAACATTTGTTGTATAAATTTTTCATGACCTGGCACATCAACTAGACCTAAAGTTATTTCATCATTAAGTTTTAGAGGTGCAAAGCCAAGTTTAATTGACATTCCTCTTTGTTGTTCTTCTTTTAATCTGTCTGTTTGAACACCTGTTAGAGCCTTTGATAGTTCAGTTTTACCATGGTCTATATGACCAGCGGTTCCTACAATATAAAAGCTCATTATATTGTACCTTTGTAAACTCTAGAAAATTCTTCTACTAGCACTTCAAAATCCTCTTCTTTTATAGTTCTTAAGTCCATAATCAGTTTATTCTCTTTTACTCTTACAAGAATAGGTATTCTATTAAGTCTTATATTCTCTACTAATTTTGGTAGACTTACTTTGTCATCCACCTCAAATATCAAGCAAAAGGATGGAAGCTTCTTATCTGGTAACGAACCGCCACCAGATAATGAGTTTAAATTTTTAATATTAAAAGATATATTTTCTTTTTCAAACATTTTTTTTAATATTATCGCTTTTCTCTCTAATGTATCTAAATCAACTGTTAACATATTAATAGTAGGATTATCAGTTTTTACTTTATCCATGTCCAGATACTCTAGCAATGTGCCTTCTAATGCAGATAAAGTTAATTTATCTACTCTTATAGCTCTCAATAATTGATTCTTTTTTATTTTATCTATTAATTTTTTCTTCCCTACAATTATTCCTCCTTGAGGACCACCTAAGAGCTTATCTCCACTAAATGATAATATGTCAACACCGCTTTTAATTAGAGTCTTTACGGTTGGTTCTTGAATACCGTAGGGACTAAAATCAAATAAGGCACCACTACCAAGATCATAATAAATGGGGATCCTTTTCTTTTTGCTCAAAGGAACAAGTTCCTCTGCAGGAATTGTTTTAGTAAAGCCATTAATAGTGTAATTGCTATTATGAACTTTTACTAATAAACCTGTTTCTTTATTTATTGCATTTTCATAATCAAAAAGATGAGTTTTATTTGTAGTTCCAATTTCTTTTAATTTAGCTCCTCCGAAATCCATAACATTTGGTATTCTAAAGGAACCACCAATTTCTACAAGTTCACCTCTAGAAACAATAGCTTCTTTTCCTTTACTTAGAGCTGTTAAAACCAATAGAACTGCTGCAGCATTATTATTTACTACTAAAGCATCTTCACAGCCTGTAAGTTTTTGAAGTAAATTTGTTATATGGTCATATCTTGAACCTCTTTTACCAGTACTTAAATTCAGCTCTAGATTAGAATATTGGTCAGCTAGTGAGTATAAAGATTCTTTTGCTCTATTCGATAATATAGCTCTTCCTAAATTAGTATGGAGTACAGTGCCAGTACAGTTCAAAACTCTTTGCAAATTAGGCTTTTGTTCCAAGGTTATATGTTTTATTGTTTCAGAAACGATAGCTGAATCAATATTATTTTCAATGGTAATCATGCTACTATTTATTTTATTTCTAACAATTTTAACTGCATATTTAATAGAATCCATCAAATATGCATCACTATATAGGTCTCTAAGACCTTCTAATTCAGGTAATTGCAATAGTTTATCTATTTTTTTGATTTTTCTGAATAATTCTTTCATTTAATGCCCCCTACCCTTGACTTTATAACTATCAAAAAGTTTATTACCATCAAAAACATTAATTTCATCAAATAAGTTAACAGCTGTACAAGCATGATTTGGAATAATTGTTATAATATCTCCAATATTAAATTTGGAGATCATCTGTCCAATAACCATCCCATGTTCTTCTGATAATCTATCTATTATTAAATTATGATCTTCAAGTATAAGGCCAAAGCCCTTGAGTGTATTGTTTCCATGAACTCCTTTATCACTTGATAAAGACTTGCTGCCAGCATCAATAACCATATAATCTGCGTATATAGCTAAAACTGTTGATTTTATATATAAAGCACAATTATCAATATTACAAACTCCAAGATTTATCATTGTATTATCATAAAATACATAGTTTCCTGGTCTAATTTCATCAATTCCAGCTATTTTCATCAATTCTTTTGCCGTGGGCGTAGAGCCACATGACGCAAGTAGTGATGGAATTTTATTACTTAATACTGAAGCTGCTTCTATTCGAGCCACTTCTTTTAACGAATTCAGTCCACTATAGCTTTGTCCGGCATGGGTCAAAAGACCTATAATAATGATATTTTCCAATTCACTTATATTTTTAATTGTATCCTCAATTGCTTCAGGTTGTACTCCTAGTCGATTTAAACCACAATCTACTTTTAGGTAGGCTATTAAAGGGTTTTTCTTGCTAAAGTATTCATTTAAAAATTTAGCATGTTGAAAGTCAAGAACTATTGATCTAAGGTCTACCTTCTTCTTTAGTTCTTGAAATAATTTGACTTTGTCTTCACTAACAAGTGGATAAGCTAAGGTTATTGAATCAACGCCACCATTAATTAGCATCTTAACTTCTTTTAGAGTAGATGCCGTTATGCCTGATGCACCAAATTGCATTTGCAACTTGGCAATTTCTACTGTTTTGTGACTTTTGCAGTGTGGTCTTAAATCAATATTTGCTTTCTCAGCTAGATTGGACATAGTTCTTATGTTTTCTACTAATTTTTTATATTCTAAGTATAAGTATGGTGTAAGCATGTTCACCTCAATTGTTTCACGTGAAACATTATTTGGATAAAAGAATGTCAGTTATTCTCATGAGATCTTCTTTTGTATAGTATTCTAAAGTAATCGACCCCTTATTTTTACCTTTTATGCTAACTTTGGTGCCAAAAGAACCTTCTAATCTTTTTTCGACATCTTTAATATGAACATCTTTTTCAGCAGGAACTTCAATTTTATGTGGTCTTATTTTATCAATAATAAAATCTTTAACTAAAGTTTCAGTTTCTCTAACACTTAATTTATGTTTTATTATATAGTTAGCTAGTTCTAGTTGATGTTCACTTGGAACAGCTAGTATGCTTCTGCCATGGCTTGAAGAAATTAAGTTTTCTTCAATATAAGTTTTTACTTCACCTGGAAGATGTAAAAGTCTTAAGGTATTAGTTATATAGGTTCTGCTTTTACCTAATTTAACAGCAAGCATTTCTTGAGTAAGAAGATAAGTGTCAATTAATTTTTGATATGCAATACTCTCTTCTATTGGTGAAAGATTTTCTCTTTGGATATTTTCGATTATTGCCACAGCAGCTGAATTGACATCATCCATATTCCTTATTATCCCTGGAACATCTGTTAAACCAGCTAAAGCAGAGGCTCTTAGCCTTCTTTCGCCTGCAATCAGAAAATACACTCCATCTTTTTTAGTTACAATAAGAGGTTGTATTATACCGTTTTCTTTTATAGATTCAGCTAGTTCTTTTAAAGAGTCAGTTGAGAATCTTTTCCTAGGTTGATCAGGATTAGCTTTAATCATATCTATAGGTAACATCATAATTTTACCATCAGTGCTAGCAGTTGATTCATTTTCTGGTATTAAAGCTGACAAGCCTTTACCTAAACCTTTTTTAACCACGTTTAATTACCTCCTTAGCTAATGCTTCATAAGCGATAGCTCCTTTTGATGTTGGTGCATAGGTCGATATTGTTTCGCCATAGCTTGGAGCTTCTGATAATCGTACACTTCTTGGTATTACTGTATCAAAAACTTTAGCTTTAAAAAAAGCTCTAACTTCAGCTACAACTTGCGAGGATAGGTTTTGAGTGCTATTAAACATAGTCATCAAAGCTCCGTTAAGTTCTAAATCTGGATTTAAACCCTTTTTTATAAGATCGATGGTTTTAAGAAGTTGGCCCAGGCCTTCTAATGCGTAGTATTCACATTGAATTGGCACAATAAACTGATCCGAGGCAGTTAAGGCATTTATAGTAAGTAGTCCAAGTGAAGGCGGACAGTCAATTAATATATAATCGTATCCGTTAATATCATCAACTAATCTCTTTAATAAATATTCTCTTTTTTCCATATTCACCATCTCTATCTCAGCGCCAGCTAAAGATATTGTAGCAGGTAGTAAATCTAAATTTTTAATTTTAGTTTTAACGAGAATATCCTTATAAGACAAACCGTCAATTATAGCCTCATAAACACATCTTGATAAATCAAATCTATTTACACCAAGACCACTAGTGGCGTTTCCTTGTGGATCTAGGTCAATGATCAAAGTCTTCTTGCCCTCTAATGCCAGATAGGCTGCTAAATTTATAGTGCTAGTAGTTTTTGCTACTCCACCCTTTTGATTAATTATTGCTATTGTTTTCATATTTACCTCTATATTTTATTTGTGCATTTTAAATTATAACATAATAAAAATATAAATAGAATGTTTCACGTGAAACATTCTAAATAGGTTTTTTTGAAGGAATACCTTCTCTTCTTGGATATTCAGCTGGTGTCTTTCTTTCTTTAGAAAAGGTCAGAAAAGCTCTTTTGTTGTTGAAAATAGGAAGTTCGTAAGCTTGATCCTTTATAAATTTACCGCCAAGTATCTTCAGTGCCTTCTTACTAACACTCAATTCCTCTTCAATTGGATATTCCTTTGTGATTATCATTTTGCCGCCAACCCTTATTAAAGGTAGTAGATATTCACTTAGTACTGGCAGGTAAGCCAGACTTCGAGCAACACCGATATCAAACTGTTCTCTATATTTGAAGTCTTGTCCAAGTGTTTCGCTCCTTGCATGGATAGCAGTGAGATTTTTAAGCTTTAACTTTTCAGCAACAATTTTTGTGAAATTTACTTTTTTTCCAACTGAATCTACCAGAGTAAATGAACAACTATCATTCATTATAGCTGCAACTAATCCTGGAAAGCCTGCGCCACTCCCCATATCTACTATTTTTAGTTTTTTATTATCATTTAATTCAAGTGCATCATAGAACATAAGCGAATCATAAAAATGTTTGATAACAACTTCATCTTCTTCGTTAATAGCTGTAAGGTTATAAAGTTTGGAATGTTCCGAAAGCAATATATAATACTCGTTGAGCATATTTAGCTGTTCAGGAGTAATGTTGTTGTAGTAATTTATAAGTATCTCTTTAAACATCATTTTTCTCCTGTCTTTTTATTTGTTCTAAATATATTAATAGTACATGAATATCTGCAGGCGTAATACCTGATATTCTACTTGCTTGCCCTATTGATAAAGGTTTTACGGTGTTGAGTTTTTCTATTGCCTCACTAGTAAGTCCTTTTACTAGTCTATAGTCAGTGAGCCATTCTGGAATTAGCTTTTTTTCACCTTTAGAATAATTTTCTACTTGTTCAATTTGTTTTTTAATATAGCCTTCATATTTAATTAATAGTTCTACTTCTTCCCCTTCTCTTGAACTGATAATCTCTTCTGGTGGGTATATTTTAGTAACATCTAAGTAACTTATCTCTGGTCTTCTAATTAAGGCTGACGCTTTAATATTTTGTTCTAAGGCTGAACTTTTAGACATCTGTACAAGTTGCTTAACAGCTTCATCATCAGCATTAATGGTCAGATTTTGTAATCTACTTACTTCCTTGTCTATAGTTTCTATCTTCTTTTGGAAGTTTTCGAAACGCTCTTGTTTAATTAAGCCAATTTCATAACCTGTTTTGGTTAAACGTCTATCAGCATTAGACTGCCTAAGCGGTAATCTGTATTCAGCTCTCGAAGTAAACATTCTATAAGGTTCTTCGGTACCTTTAGTAACCAAATCATCTATTAATACTCCAATATAACCATTAGATCTGTCTAATATCAGCGGTTCTTTATCTTTTAATTTTAATACTGCATTTATTCCAGCTATTAAACCTTGCGCTGCAGCTTCTTCATAACCTGAAGTTCCGTTAATCTGACCGGCAAAATATAGATTTGCTATTTTTTTGGACTCTAGGGTAAGTTTTAGTTCTGTTGCATTGATAACTTCATACTCAATAGCATAGCCAAGTTTCATAACCTTGGCTGATTCAAGACCTTTTATAGAGTGAACCATTTCTATTTGAACATCTCCAGGTAGACTAGTTGAAAATCCTTGTAGGTAAATTTCTTCTACATCATGACCTTCAGGCTCAATAAATAAATGATGACTTATTTTTTCAGGAAAACGAACTATTTTATCCTCTATCGATGGACAATATCTTGGTCCGACTCCAGTAATGAGACCTGAGTACAGAGGTGATCTGTTTATATTATCTTCTATTATTTTTTTAGTTTTATCAGTTGTATATGTCAGGTAGCAATCCACTTGAGGGAGATTGCCCTTAATTTCTTCAAAATTAAAGGTATAATCTTGAGAATCACCTGGCTGTAATTCTAATTCTTCTATATTTAGGCTACCCTTATGTAATCTAGGAGGTGTACCTGTTTTAAATGAATGTGTCATTATGCCAAGATTATGCAATGAATTTGCCAGGTATTTACTATTACTTAGTTCATTAGGACCAGATTCCTTTACCATATCACCTATTATTACTTTTGATGATAGATATGTGCCTGTTGCTAGAATTATACTTTCACAACTATAATTCAAACCATTAGTTAAGCTTATCCCAATAATTTTTCCATTGTTGTTAATTAAGATATCTTTAGCTTCACCTTGAACAATATCAAGGTTTTCTAGATTCTCTAGTTCTTTAATAATCTCTCTGGAATATAGAAATCTGTTTATTTGAGCTCTCAAGGCATAAACAGCGGGCCCTTTACTTCTATTAAGTATCTTTTTCTGAATTGAGGTTCTGTCAGCAATTTTACCCATTAAACCACCTAAGGCATCAATTTCAAATACCAAGTGGCTTTTGGCAGGTCCACCTATAGAAGGATTGCAAGGCATAAGTCCTATAGAATCAAGGCTAATTGTTAATAGTAAAGTTGACAAACCCATTTTAGCACTTGCATATGCTGCTTCAGTACCACTATGTCCTCCACCTATCACTATTATTTTATAATTATCAACGAAATTCACTTTTCCTCCTACTTACCT
Source organism: Bacillota bacterium (assembly GCA_024635955.1). GTDB lineage: Bacteria > Bacillota > TC1 > TC1 > TC1 > WTXA01. Next base: position 8,577 of record JAGXHX010000047.1, on the reverse strand, counting down.
ATGCAAAATTTGCTGAATATGTTGTCCAATAAATCTTCTGTAAAATCATCACCTGTTATTGCAGCTAGGGCAATATAGGCATCTTTTAAATCTATAGCCAAAAGATCTGCTGGTACTATCTCCGAGGCTATACTTTCTTGGAATACATCTAAAGCCTCTTTAGCCTTTACTAAACATTCATAGTATCTTAAATTGCTTATATAATAATCTTCTATCTCATCTTTTATAAATAAGTCTTTGATTGCACTTTTTAATCCTTCAATTCCAGTACCTTCTTTGGCTGAAATATAGATTATATCGTTTGAGGATTTTATGTTTTCTTTTTTTATTAAGTCTACTTTATTCATTATGATGATAAAGTTTTTGCCTATTTGATTCAGATGGTTTATCATCAAATGGTCATCGGATGTAAGTCCTTGTCTTGCATCGACTAAAAATAATATTAGTTGGGCAATATCAATGTAATTATAGGTTTTTTTAATGCCTATTTTTTCAATTATATCTTCTGTTTCTCTAAAACCTGCCGTATCTACAATATTTAATATAAGATCACCTATATTGATTTGTTCTTCAATTGCATCTCTTGTTGTTCCGGGAAGATGAGTGATAATTGCTCTATCTTCATTTAACAAGTTGTTTAATAGTGATGATTTGCCTACGTTAGGTCTGCCAATCAGAACTGTCATAATCCCATCTTTGATTATTTTACCTTGACTGTATGATTTTAGGAGTTTATTTATTTCATCTAGTAGTTTATTTACTCTAGAGTTGATTACATCGTTAGTGTAGCTTTCTTCAATTTCATCATCTGGGAAGTCTATTGAGGCTTCTAGATAGGCTATTATGCTAATTAAATCTTCTTTTAGAAGACCAATTTTATTTTTAAGACTGCCTTCCAACTGATTTAAAGAAAGACTAAGTGCCTTTTGGTTATTTGCTTGGATAGTATCAAGTATAGCTTCACTTTGAGTAAGGTCTAATTTTCCATTTAAGAAAGCTCTTCTAGTAAATTCGCCTGCTTCGCTTTTTGTAGCTCCTTGCTTGAGAATTTCTTTCAATACTTCTTTGAGAATGAAAGGATTTCCATGGCAGTGTATCTCGACTGTATTTTCTCCTGTGAAAGAGTGTGGTCCTTTCATAATTAGGACTAATGCTTCATCAAGTTTGCTTCCATTACTATTATGGATGGTTCCAAGAAATGCCTTATGGCTTTCTTTTTGTTTGAAGGCAGGATTATAGGCATTGAAAATCTCATCGATAATTTCAAAAGCTTGTTTTCCACTTATTCTAATAATACCAATACCACATTCAATTAGTGGAGTTATAATATTGGCTATAGTATATTCTTTTAACATCATTTTTCTCTCCATTTAAAAAAAGCTCAGTTAATCCTGAGCTTTTAATGATATTACAATATGTCTGTGGCCTTCTTCACCATCGCTGGTGGTAAGAATACTGTCATCTTTTTGTAAAGCCATATGGATAATTTTTCTTTCCAGTGGATTCATAGGTTCAAGACTAACTGGTTTGCCTTCTGTTTTCACTTGCCTTGCAAGTTTATTAGCTAAGTTTGTCAGTGTTTTTTCTCTTTGAATTCTAAAATCTTCAATATCTACAAGAAATTTTAGATTTGTATCATCATTTCTGTTGGCTACAATATTTACAATGTATTGTATTGCATAGAGTGTTTCTCCTCTTTTACCAATAAGTTTTCCTGCGTTTTTACCTTTAAGATTGATGATTACAAAGTTTTGGTCTTCCCTTATGAAGTATTCAACCTGATAACCTAGAGTATTAATCATTTCTTTTAAAAAGCCAGTTGCCTTATCTATTTTCTTCTTCTTCTCAGGGCTTTGTTCGAAGTCTATTGATATTTCTTCTGTTTCAGGTTCTATCCTTACTACATCTTCTATTGTAAAATCAATAGGTGTCTCCTTTAGGGAAACTTCTATTTTAGCTTCCTTTTGTCCAATTCCTAGTATTCCCTTGCTAGGTTCCTGGATAATCTTTATATCCAATTCATCCTTACTTACACCGAGGGAATTTAAGGCTGTTTCTATTGCTTGATCAACAGTTTTACCTTTAAAGTTCATTTAATTCACCTAGATTCTATTTATTTTTTTAAAGAGTTAGCCTCTTCAACGTGTTTTCTTAAAAACACTTTTTTTATAAGTAGTTGTTCAACAATACCGATTAAACTAAATGAAAACCAGTATATTCCTAAAGCAACTGGGTAAGTATATGCTAGATAACCAATGAAGACTGATAATCCCATTGTTACATAAAGCATTGATTTAGGTTGGTTTGTATTCATTGTTTTTGAGTTTATATACATAGAAAATATTTGGATCAATGCTACTAGTATTGCAACTTCAAGATGTCCCTTTTGTGAGATATCAGTTATCCAAAGGAAACCTGCTCCAAGATCTTTAAAATAATTTCTTAATAAATTAAAGATAGCTATGATTACAGGCCAAGTCAAGATTATTGGTACTAGGCTCATCAAAGGTGAAAACATAGACAGATTGTGTTCTGCATATAGTTCTGTTATTTTCTTTGATTGTTTATCCATATCATGTTTATATTTTTCACGTATTTCATTTAATAGTGGTTGAATTTTTTGAGTTTTTAATATTGATTTCTGACTGTATAGTGTCAATGGAAATAAAACTAACTTAATTGTTAGAATTACCATGAATATGGCTATTCCATAACTGCCAAAGAAATTATGAAAAAACTCCATTAGACTAATCAGCATGTCGGTTATATTCACCGTTACCCTCCTTCAGAACAAAAAAATCACTTTTATTCAATGTTGTCATAATGTCTTCCCGTAGATCTTGGTAGTTTGCCTCTTTAATATATGGACTAGCTACTACAACGTACTTATTTAGTTTCATTACGGGAAGAAATTCTCCAAATATTTCGTGTAGTCTTCTCTTGTAGAGATTTCTAATTACAGCATTGCCTACTTTTTTAGAAAGAGAAAAGCCGATTTTCATTTCTTTGCTACCTTTTATGGCATAAATGCTAAAATAACGGCCTTTAATTTTACAACCCTTTCTATAAATGTAAATAAACTCTTTGTTCTTTGTTAAACGTAGCTCTCTTTTAAGCATATTAAGATACAGTTAGTACTTTTCTGCCTTTTGCTCTTCTTCTTTTGATTACGTTTTTACCTGCGGTAGAGCTCATTCTTAGTAGAAATCCGCTTGTTTTTCTTTGTTTGCTTCTGTTTGGTTGAAATGTTCTTTTCATTAGTTTTTAGCCTCCTTAAGCTGTTTGAATAATAAATGAACTCTTTTGTAAGTTCATATAATTTCATATGTGTGCATACTCTCATCAATTATATAAAAATCTTACCGTTTATGTCAAGGTTAATTAGTCATTATGAAACAAGTTTTGCAAAATTATTTCAATAATGCTATAATCAAGAAGTTCATATAGATTATTAGGAAAATGGAGGACTTGACCAAGATGTTACGCAAACGATCATATCGTTTGGCGGGTAAGAACAGAAAGCATATAAAATTAATATTGCTAACTGTTTTGTTTGGAGCATTGTCATTAGTAGGTGCCCTATCTTATAGTAGCGCGTCTGAAGCCAATCAGAAATATATGGAAGCTGAAAATAATAAGCTGAAGGTATTAGAAAAGCAATTTAATGTAGCAAAGAATACAGAGGAACAAGTTAAATTAGAAGATATAAATGCCAAGGAAGCAGCCGAAAAAGCTGCCGAACAGGAAAAAATTGCTATTCAAAGAGCAGCTGAAGAAGCTGCAAGACTAGAAATAGAAACGGCTCAAAAGAATATTTTGGCTAAGAACATTACAACTGCCAAGATTTCGACAACTACTCCAACTAAAACGCCAACTAAAGCGCCAATTAAAGCGCCAATAAAAAAACCAACAACTACTAAACCGACAGAACCGGTTACTAGCACTAAGAAATACTTGGGTGCTTTAAGCAGTACAGCTTATATTTCCACAGGAAGTAATATGGCTAATGGGGAATTACCTTATGCAGGTGCAGTAGCTTGTAATCTAGTACCATTAGGTACCAAAATCTACATAGAAGGTTATGGATATTTTGTAGTTAAGGATAGAATCGGTAGTGGTAGTCAATTGGATATTTACATGGATACTTATGATGAAGCTATTCAATACGGACGTAGAACAGTAAATGTATATATAGTTAATTAGGTAGAGGAAACTCTACCTAATTTTTTTATGTATTATTTTTTCCTACTATATACATAGTAGGAAATGTTAGTTATATTGTTTTTTTATATCATCATATAGTACAATGTAGAATATATATGGGTATAGTATGGAGGGGAATATGAATAGTGAAAATGTATATGACATTATAGTTATCGGCATGGGTCCAGCTAGTTCGATATTTCTTAAAGAATTAAATGCTAATAGATACAAAACAATTTGTATTGATAAAAAAGCTCTTAATGGTGAAGGGTTCAATAAACCTTGTGGTGGATTACTTGCTCCTGATGCTCAAAAAAAATTAGCTGAGTTAAATTTATCTTTACCTCTTGATGTACTAGTTGATCCTCAAATATTTTCGGTTAAGGCCAGAGATATTGAAACAAATATTGAGAGATTTTATCAGAGATTTTATTTGAACATGGATAGAAGCTTATTTGATAAATGGCTGATATCTAAGATTTCAAATGAAATTAAACTGATTGATAAAGCTGTTGTTACAACTATTAACAAAATAAATGATTATTATGAAGTCTGCTACATTCTTGATGAGAAAGAATATAATATAAAAGGAAGAATTTTGGTGGGTGGTGATGGGTCTAAGTCACTGGTAAGAAAAAAATTCTTTGGCAATATTCCAATCAGGCAGTATGTATGTATACAAGAGTGGTATCAAAGTGAAAAGAAATCTTCTAATTATATGACTATTTTTGATAAAGAAATTACTAACTCCTATGGTTGGTTAAATTATAAAGGAGAACAAGAGATATTTGGTGCTGCTTTTCCTATGTCTGATAGTAAAGATAGATTTGAAAAATTAAAGGCTAAAATGATTGATGAAGGTCATGAATTTGGAGAATTGAATGATAGAGAGATTTGTCAGGTTTCATGTCCTAGTTCTGTCAATGAGTTGTGTTATGGTGGTAATGGAGCTTTCTTGATTGGTGAAGCCGCAGGTTTTGTTAGTCCAAGCTCTCTTGAAGGTATTAGTTACGCTATGGATAGTGGACATTTGTTAGCTAAGGTTTTTAATGATGACAAAGTGAACATAAAATATTATTCAAAACTACTTAAACCCCTAAGAAAAAAATTATTTATAAAAATTCTGAAGAATAAAATCTTATATACACCAATAATCAGGAAATGGATAATGTTATCTAATATTTCAACAATTAAAGTTATTAAGTAATTTTAAAAGAGGGTAGAATCAATTTTGATTCTACCCTCTTTCTATATTAATATAATTAATAATTAAAATCCAAGTAATGACCCAACTTGATATACTATAAAGGAAACCAAATAACCAAGGGCAGATGTATAAGCTATAACAAAAAACATCCAGTTCCAACTTTTTGTCTCCTGCTTGATTGTTGCAAGCGTTGCTAGACAAGGAACATAAATTGCACTCATCAACATAAAGGAAAAGCCCTGCAACTGTGTCCACTGTGTTGCCAAAGCATGAACTAAGCCACCACCCTGTGCCCCATAAATAGTACTAAGAGTAGAAACCACAACTTCTTTAGCCACAATACCAGATATTAAAGCAGAAGCTGCCTCATAAGTTCCAAAACCAACAGGCTTTAGAATAGGTGCAATAACCGAACCAATAATTCCAATAATACTATCTTTGGATCCATAAACAACACCCAGAGGCAATATGGAAAGAGCCCAAATAATTATAACCATCGCTAAAATAAGTGTGCTTGCTCTAGATAAAAACTCCTTAACACGATACCAAGTGTGAAGAAAGGTTGCCTTGGCTGTTGGGATACGATAAGGTGGCAATTCTAAAACAAATGGTGCAGCTTCAGATCTAAAGAAAGCGCTTTTAAACAATTTTGCCATACTGACTGCTAAAATAATACCTAACATATATACCAAGAACAACATAGACCCCTTATAATTAGGGAAAAAAGCCGAAATGAATAAAATATAAATAGGTAGACGAGCACTACAAGATATCAATGGAGCAATCATAATTGTAGTAAATCTATCAGATTTACTCTCCAATGTACGTGTAGACATAACAGCTGGAACAGTACAACCAAAACCTGTAATCAAAGGTATGAAAGCCTTTCCTTGTAAGCCGAAAAATCTCATAAACCTATCTATCAAATAAGCTACTCTAGCCATATATCCAATATCTTCTAAAAATGTAAGAAGCAGAAATAGTAAAATTAAGTTTGGAAGAAAAGTTATAATTGTTCCTACACCACTTAATAATCCATCATTTAAGAATGATGATAATATTTTATTATCAACTGATGTGCCAATAAAAGAACTAATATTAGCTATAATCAATTCTAGAAAACTCTTAATATAGTCACCGAAAAAGAAAGTTACCTGAAAAATAGCAAACATAACACCAAAGAAAATCAACAATCCTAGAACAGGATTCAAAATAACTTTATCAACCTTATCCGAAGCACCAAGAGAATTTTCAATCGTTTTTCTCCTAATTAGAACTTGTTTCAATAAACCTTCAATAAAACCATATCTCTTCTCTATAAATATCATTTCTAAGTCATCTTTGAAAATGCTTTTTAAATGATTAATCTCTTTTTGAATAAAATCATCTAAACCATAAGGTATTAACAAAGATCGAACTATTTCATCCCCTTCAAGTGCTTGGATAGCCAACATTCTATAAGTATAACCTGAAATTGATACTTTTTTTTCAGCTAATAAATCTTCTATCTTTTTTATATGTTCTTCAAGTTCACCGCCGTATGGTAATCTAAACTCAACGGTTTCATGATGCTTGTATTCGACAATAGCATCAATCAAATTGTTGATGCCTTCACCTTTTTGACCTATTAATGGAACTATAGGTACATTTAACAACTCAGATAAGACATCCAGTTTTATCTCTGAGTATTTTTTCTTAGCAACATCCATTATATTTAGACCCAAAATAACATTTTGATTCATTTCCAATAACTGTAATGTTAGATAAAGATTTCTTTTCAAATTTGAGCTATCTAGAATATCAACAACTATCGATGGTTTTTTTAATAGGCTATTCTTAGCAACTTTTTCATCATCGGAATAAGCACTTAAACTATAGATGCCAGGCAGGTCAACTATCTGGAAATCAGGATGATTAATTAACGCACCTTCTTTTTTTTCTACAGTTACACCAGGCCAATTGCCAACTTTGGCATTCGAACCTGTTAAGATATTAAATATTGTAGTCTTTCCGCTATTGGGATTGCCTATTAGATCAATTTCCTTTTTAACCATACTATATCCCTTCAATCAATAAGTTCTACGATTACATTATCGGCTTCCTTTATACGTAAAGAAAGATTAAAATCATTAAGATTAAAACTTAGAGGATCTCCGAAGGGAGCAACTCCAATTAGTTGAATTGTTTCATCTTTTATAATTCCAAATTCCATAATACGTTTTTTTATGCTTCTTAAGCCCTCTATTTTCAATATTTTAGCTTTTTGTCCAACTTTTAATTCACTTAATCTTTTTTTCTTTACCAGATATTCTTCAGCTTCTTTAAGGTTGAAGTTGCCAATATTATCTAGATTCGCTTCCAAGTGTTTAACTATAGCTTTAATTGTTTCCTCGCTAATTATATGTTCTATTGCACAAGCATCTTTTTCTGAGGTTTCCTCATCAAGCATAAGATGGTTTTTTAGGAATGTTTTTATTAGTAGATGAGTGAACATTACTCTTTCAGCTTCGAATATACCAAGCTTAGTAAGTACTATAGGACCATATTTATCCTCATTTACCAATCCTAGAGAAATTAGTTTTTTAATTTCCTGATTCGTTCTAGACTTGGAAAACTCAAGCTTTAAGGCAATATCAGTTAATCTGGCTTTACCTTTATTTTTCTCCAATTCATATATAGTTTCTAAAATATCCTGGTTGTTGATATTTAATTTTTGCATAAATATACCTACCTTCACATAACTTCCTTTAAGTTTACCATTTTTAACTTTATTTAGTCAACAGAATGTTTAATTCTATTAACTTTTATTTATTCATTCAATTTGCTATAATATATTGGATTAGGAAGGTGACATATGATGGCAAGATTAATTGATTTAGGCAGGGAAGTACCATATACTCAAGCTTTTGAATTACAAACAAACCTTTTAAAAATGAGAAGTGAAGAAAAAATAGAAGATACCTTCTTGTTACTAGAACACAAAAAAGTCATAACTATAGGTAATTCAGGGAATACTAACAATATATTAGTGCCTAAAAAATATTTAGAAGAAAAAGGCTTTCAAGTGGAACATATAAATCGTGGTGGAGATGTTACATATCACGGACCAGGACAATTAGTAGGGTATTTCATCTTCAATATTCATGATTATGGCAGAGGGGTAAAGG
>JAGXHX010000046.1 GCA_024635955.1 Bacillota bacterium | reverse complement strand
GAAGTGAATGGTATAAGCTTTAGAATTTTTTGGTGAAGTCCAAGTTCCTGATAAATATTTGTCGCTATAATTTATGCCATTTCTGCTGTAATTATCAGAAATTATAAGCTGAAAATTACCCGTTAATTTACCCTCTAAGCTTTCTGTAAGTTTAATTTTATGATTATCCTTAATCCCATTTAAACTTAAGGATACCTTATTACTATCATAATAATAGGTTCCTGTGACCTGCCCGTCTTTTTCTATTTTTAGCCCCATTTTAAAAGAGTACTTGTCATCAATTTTACCATTGATGAAAACTAATTCAGGTGCATCGGAAAGCATCTTTTTCGAATATATAATTTTTTCTATCCTAGTTTTGGAAAGGTATCTATCTTTTAGCAGAACTTGTTTCCCGAAATCATTTAAGTATGTAAGAATAGTGTCAAAGGGTATTGAATTGGAATAAGATGGGGTACAGGCCTGAATTACACGAGGGACACAGTCATCATTTACGAATGACATGAATAATTCATTGGAGTCGGTTTTTGAAAACCTAATATCAAATAAACTGCAATATGGATTAGAACCCTCTCCAGCACATTCTTGAAAATCTTTCAAGGTTTCTCGTATACCTGGTAGCCAATATTTTTCTATGAATTTGAAATAAGAATCTACTTTAAATAATACATGAAATGGAATTAAAGTTGGTTCAATAAGTTTCCCATTTTCTAGGTCTATGTAGAATTCCTTATCGATATAATATATTGTATTGTATTCCCGTTCTCCATTGTATTTAATTTGTGCAATCCCTTCTGATATTTCTATCTGATGGAATAAACTAACCCACTGGAAATTTTCAACTTTTGAAGGATCTAAACTATTGATCATGAATTCTCCCCGTATTGCTTTATTTATTTGATTGACAAGAATAGTATCTTGACCAATTGCTTTTGGTATGTGGGAATCATTTGGAAACGTAATTGAATTGAATTTAATATCTTGACCAACACCTAGAGTGGAAGAAAAGACAAAAAACAATATTATCAATAATGAGATAGAAACTTTCGTATGCACTTTTTTATACATTGGCTTTTTCTTAGTTAATTTCTTTTGATTGTCATTACTCCATTCTCTTTTTTCTCTGTGAAAATTAAGTTTCCGTTATTGTAGTATTTTGTTAATGAATATTGCCCCGATACCCACTGAGCATCTGGTACATTGTCTGAATTATCATAGTAATTTTTATCGGAGTATTTCCGGATTAATTCACCGTTAAAATAAAATTCTTCTTCCTTCGCACTACCACCCTCATCAGAACCTGCATCAAGCTTGTACATCACATTTTGGAGTGAATCTATATAAACCTCCTCTAACCTTTGGTATTCACCCATCGATCTACTTTTGGTATCCCCTTTTTTATAGATGCCTTTAGCAATGTTTTCGTTAATAAAGGTGCATAAACTGTCAATTTTATTCCTGACAGTATCTAATCTATATTTTTCTGTTAATTCTTTATTCTCTGCCTTAGCTTTAAATCTTCTTGCTCGCACATGTTCATCATGCTCTGGAGAGTATATCGCATCTGAAATTAATCTATCCTTTTTATCTTTATCTAACCACCTAATAATCCTACCATGGTGATAATAGTATCTGTTTTCTTTTTCACCTTCTACTTTAAAAATGAAAAAAGGGCCATATTTATTGAGGCTTGAATTATAAAAATATTCGTATTGGATTCCTTTAGCGCTATCGTTTACGATTATTTTATTATAGCTTTTTTTAATTTCGATATTACCCTTCTCTAGTTTGAATGTATAGAAATTTGACTGCTTAGCTTCACTTTCAATGCTGCTGTAAGCTTGCCTTATTTTGCCTATTTGCTCTTTTAAATCGTAAACTTTTGGTGATTTTAGAGGAGAGTTGCTCAATAATTCACCTTCATAATTCCAGTAGCCTTCATTTACTAATCTGTCTCCATAGTCTCTACTGTCATCCTCTTTCTGTAGAAAGAATAAATCGTTTTCATCATCGTAACCAATGTGTTCGTATCCTATTGGTACAATCTCATTTCCTTTGCTGTCTACAATTCCGTATTTACCAAGATACTGAGCTTTTGCATAACCATATTCATTCATCGGTTCCAAGTGATGGTATTTTAACGGGATCACAATTTCACCTTTTTCATTTACCATTCCTACTCTACCTTTATGCCCTATAATGGCAAAGCCGTTGATGAATATGTAAAATTCAATCTCGTCCTCCAGGTAGCCTGTTATGGGATCTTCCGGTGAATTAAACTGCTGACTGTCGTAGTAAATCGAATCGATTGGGACTCCATCTTTCTTGTAAAGATTGATGTTGTAATTGTACTTATACCTCATTAATAGATTAGCAGATAAGAATTTCAGTTTTCTTGTTTCAAAGGGAAGTATTATATCCCCTTTGAAATTAATCAAAGCACTGTTAGTAGGTTTTGAAGTATAGCGATCCGTTGGACCATTATATACTATTGCTAGTTCACCTCTAAATGGGTCGGCTTCATCAAATTTGAAATCGATTAAAGTGTCATTATCTATATTAATATAACCCCATTTTTCATTTGCTTCGGCAGCTAGTATATTAGTGTTTCCGGCTTTGAGATCGGAATACTTGAAATTCATTATGGTATCTCCCTTCATGTTCAGGATACCTGAAATACTATCTTTAGTTAGTATCAGGAGACTGTCTTGAAAAATGTCTATACGGTTATATTCCGCAGGATATTTAATCTGCTCATTTACAATTAGGCCATAGCTATTTTGGCTGCGATTAGTTTTTACGGAAATTCGAAAGGTTGAATCATTTATTATCGCTACATCTTCGTATTGGCATTTAACAATTTCTTTTCCTGATTTATTAATTATTCCTACATCACGATAGTTCCTTGTAACAATGGCAAGACCATCTTCGAAAACAATTTCTCTATCGTAAACTGGAAGACAGACTTCTTCACCTAACCGGTTAACAAGACCCCAGTTTCTGTTTTTCTTAATTAATACTAAATTACTATCCAGGACCTTCAACTCTTCATAATTATACTCTATGATTTGATTAGCTGTGGTATCAACAGCTCCCCACAACTTTCCTTTTTTTGTTGGTATTATACCGGCTTTTGTCTTTCCGACAGCATCAAAAGTTGCTGAATCATCAATATAATCACCTTTACTATTTATGATTTTATAGGTACCATTTTCTTTGACCCAGGCAAAACCCTCTGAGAAGAAGCCGCAGCCATCAAAAATAGGTCTGATCACGAATTCATTATCGTTGTTTTTGTAGCCCCATTTATCATTACTTTTAAAAGGCCATATTTGCTTTGGGTCAAATTGCTTTAATACAAAAGAGGTGTCTTTTTCAACATATGACAGAGAGGTTTCTGAGATTGGTTCCTTTTCAGATTGATTAGTATTGTTTGTGCAGCTTGTGCCGAGGAAAGAAAAGATTGCGATTGAAAATAAAAAATATTTGATCATAGTTTGGTAATAGTCAATAATTGTATGATTTTGATTAATTAGGGAAATTCAAATATAATTAATTAGGTATTAACTACAAATGGAGACTTGATAGGATATAAAACTATACAAAATTAAGACATTTTGCTATGCTGGCGAGCGACTTGCTGAGCAACTGAAGCTGTACACCTTATAATTAGTTAGTTTAATTTTTATATTTTCTTAGAAGTACTATGCTGGAGTTATTCAAATTAGAACTCAGGTTAAAAAGATTATAGAATGAAAAAAGGGTTTATTTCAAAGAAGGTTTGTTTAATGAATAGAAAAACTCTGTTCATCGGTATTACTATTTATTTAAGTGGATTCAATTTATTGGCTCAACAGGAGTTTACACAATTTAAATTGAGTAAACATAACTTGGTTGGTAAAACAGATCAAGAATTGCGGATCATGCGTAACGAAATATTTGCAGCTCATGACTACATATTTAATTCAGAGGATCTCGCTAGACATTTTGATAAAGAACCATGGTACACTCCTCTGTATCTAAATGTTGATGATAAATTAACTGATATTGACAAGTATAACATAAGCCTCATCAGTGATTTTGAAAGGAAGGCTGATGTTGAGCGAATACTAATTGACAGTGCTTACACGATTATGCTTCATGCTAAGCAAGTAAATGATCTTAATTATCAACGGACCATTGAGGTGACTTACCCTGGCTATGAATGGAAAAAAACAGTAGATAAAGCCTCTTTTGGTGCTGAAAAGGAACCCACCATCGTTAAAATGGAGTTTCTACATGATAGTCCCTACAATTCAGACAATAAACCTTATTGGCAGTTAAGAAAGCCTGTAGATGAGATGAAGTTGGAGTATAATTATATTCATGCGATTGAATATATGTTTCCTGAAGGATACAGTGAATTATATGCTTTCTTCAAAAACGAGCCTTTTCTTAAATTTACAGGTAATAATTTTTATAAAGTGAGACTACCTAATACTGGTATGGAAGCGCTTTTCATCGGCTTAGAAAATATAGATGGCTCAGATAAAGAGGTAATCGGTAGAATATATTTGGGAACTGTTAAAAAGGGTATTCAAAATATACTCACTTTGAAATCGAAAAACTTTAAAAATTATATACCAGAAGATGGTTTTACGCTCTCTTCATCGAATTCCAGAGATAAAGTAAACTGGAAGAAAGAGCTTGAATTAAATTCATCAGCAAATGCTAAAGATAGATCGGAAATAACCACCTTCTACATCAATGTCTATTATGGAAAGGATCATAAAATACCTGTAGAAAAGGGATATATTAATGGTAGTGAGGAATTACAGCAAACACTTTATTTAGAATAATACATGATTGCTTGGCCCAAACAATTATTAGAGAATAGTCTTCTTGATCAGCTTCAAAAGCTGAGAAATGATTAGCAATTATTACTGATTAGGGTTTTAAGGATGACAGTGCGGCTGGTATATCAAACAAAAACTTTTAGGCTTGGGAGCCTAAAAGACCACTTCTTTTTGCTTTTTTATTTCTTTAAATGCTTTTCATAAAAAAAAGCAAAAGATTATGAGGGAAGATTTGTGCGGGTAAGTGCGGCTGATTAGCCGAGGGCCTTTGATTTAGGCAGTGATTATAAGAATATTAGGACTTTCACTCTTAGTGAATTTATGATAGGATAGGGCAGTCTTAAAGGCACAAGCGACACGCTTGCCAGCGGGGTCACTTTAATCTATCTTGGTTATCTCCAAATTTCCTTTAATTCTGTCAGCAGACTAAATGACATAAGGCAGCAGGAGTGTTATATTCTCCAACCTAGACCAAATCGACCCAATAATCTTTCATTGAAATTTGCTTCCAGTTTGAAATAGAAATTATCGTTCATATTTAATTTAGTCCCAGCACCAAGGGTATATATCCAACCGTTTGGGCGGACGACATCAAAATAATCATTATTATCAAGCATCAGAGCATATCCGATTTCAACTGCCAGATATGGTTCAATATCGTCAATACCCAAAAAATTACTGGTCATCAGAGAAGGAAAGTTATATTCGATATTTGGCGCAATTATAAGAAGTGGGCTTGAGGTTGTTACGAAAGGACCAGTACTATCAGAGTTATTACTGATGGGTTTCATAATCATAGTCCTAGCATACCTTAGATGGCCACCTACAGTGAAGGATTTAGCTACCCTATAATTAATTTCCATCATGCCTGAGGAATTAAATGGAAAATAAACGTCTCGATAGCTGCCGTTAGGATTCGGATAAGCATAGATAGACCTTAAATCAGATATTTGAAAATCAATACTTAATTTATCCTTTTCTGTTCTTTGAGCTTGAATTGAAATTGAAATAAAAAAGAATACTGATAGTAGGAATAAATTTTTCATATGATATGATTAAGAATAAACTAAAGTTCGCATACTTTTATTTAACAGTTAATTTAAATTTTTATTGTAGAGCGGTTGGTTTCAATTTTCATTAAAAAAACAATCGAGGGATTTAATGGTGACTTCTTTCATTTACTGGATAATCTAGTAGCTAGATCTTCAAATAACCATTCAAAAGCTTCCTCTTGTTGGTAATTCAAATTAGGATTCAAAAGTCCTTCCATGTCACCTAGAAATAAAGGTGACTTTTTCTTTTCCTCCATGTTAAGCAAGAATTCTTTTTGCGTTGGTGGTTTGCCAACTACAAACTTCATGTATTCTTTATAACAGTGTATGATTCTGTCATAATCAAGTTTTGCATGTTGGTCTGCATAGTAAAGGTCGAACAGATCTCTTCCTTTTTTGCGCTGGTAAAGCGCTCGAAGTTTTGTTCCCAGGAGTTCGTCTAAGTGGTAGGTGTTGATATTGCATTCCCCTGTAAACCATTCGCTATTTACAGAGAAAGGAAATGAATTCCATCCTAGTAAATTGAAATGCTCTCGGCAATTGATTTCAATCTTAAGTCTTAATCGGATATCTGGTGAGTATTCCGAAGCGAATCGATACAGAATGGTATTGTTGTTTGCTTTTTGTTTTATTACTCTTTCTTCTTCAAAAAAGGTGATGACCTCCCCTATTCTTTTTAATATAGGTTTTATTGGTCCCTCTTTGATTTGTACCAGGTCAATATCTTCTGAATATCGAGGAGCTGGATTCAAGTATAATTTATGTAATGCAGTACCGCCACGGAATGCTAAATTTTCATTAAGGAATTCATCTGAGAAGAGTGCAACCAGAGCCCTAGAAATGATCAGGTCTTGTTCGACTTGTTCGTTGGTAGTCCATGGGGCTTCATCTTTCCACTTTGCAATGTATGGTTTTGAAATCATTTATGAATTGATGTTTTAGGTAGTTTTATAAATCGCTTTCTAATTCTATGTTTCTATCAACTTTCCAAGGATTATTCGCTTTACCAGGTTTATTATTGTTTTCTGGACTCAATAATATTGGATACAACGTCTTATTTTTTAAAAATTCTTCAATTGGCTTAATCAGGTATAATTCCGTTTGAATTTCCTCCAATATAAAACCCAATCTTTGAATTGTACTGGTGTGCGGATACCATTGTAATAGATTTATTAAATCTTCCGTTGTGATGGCTTCAGTGAGCTCTTCCAGAATGGTAATTATTCTGTTTAAGCCACCCATTTTTGATTGATAGTGGATTAAATCAATAGCCGTTAAAGCTGGTGAGGAGATATTAAACAAACCAGCATCTGATTTTCTTTTAATTATATTATTTTTTGGCCAATTACTAGT
>JAGXHX010000045.1 GCA_024635955.1 Bacillota bacterium | reverse complement strand
TTTCTACACACCAAAATACATTACCAAATACATTGTAGAAAATACTGTTGGTAAACTTTGCGAAGAAAAACGGAAAGAACTTGAGATTGTTGATGAAGAATATGCCAAATTATATTCAAAGTTATATGGATTAGATACTTATGGGTTAAGATATTTTAACGTATTTGGCAGAAGACAAAATCCAGAAGGAGATTATGCTGCGGTTATTCCTAAATTTCTAAAGCAACTTTTTAATGATGAACGACCAACTATAAATGGTGATGGAATGCAGAGTAGAGATTTTACATATATAGAAAATGTTATTGAGGCAAATTTAAAAGCATGTAAAGCATCATCTGAATTTGCAGGTGATGCATTTAATATTGCATATGGTGGAAGAGAATGTTTAATTGATATTTATCATGGACTTTGTAAGGCGCTAGGGAAAGATATAGAACCTATTTTTGGACCTGATAGAGCTGGAGATATTAAACATAGTAATGCTGATATTAGTAAAGCTAAAGAGATGCTTTCATATGAACCTAGTTGGAACTTTGAAGAAGGAATTAAGGCTGCGATTGAGTGGTATAGGGAGAATTTATAATATGAACAGAAATGTTAGAGGGCGATATAAATTTGATAAGTATAAAAAATATGTTATTCTTTTATCTGAATTTTACGGTGTGTTCCCCTTAACTATTCGAATAAAACTTTTTGAATTTCATAGAATGACAAAAGGTGTTAAAGGAATTGCCTTGAGATATGCCTTGCTAAAATCAATTGCATTGGAATGTGGAGATAATGTATCTATCCATCCAGGGGTATATTTATTGAAACCTGATAGGATAACTATTGGAGATAATGTAAGTATTCACCCAATGTGCTATATAGACTCAACTGGTGAAATAATTATTGGAAGTGATGTTTCTATAGCTCACGGAACAACAATAATGTCGACAACACATGGGTATAAAAATATTTCTGAGTCGATAAAGGATCAAGAAATCGAAGAAAAAAGAACTGTTATAGCTGATAATGTTTGGATAGGGGCTAAAGCCACAATCTTAGCGGGGGTTAATATTTTAGAAGGTAGTATTGTTGCTGCAGGGGCTGTTGTAACATCAAACATTGAAAAAAACAAAATAGTGGGCGGCGTACCAGCTAAAATTATTAAGGATAGATTAAGACGATGAAAATACTTATAATAACTCGAAGTGCATGGGATGATTCAAATAGCATTGGAAATACTATGTCTAATTTTTTCCAAAAATATACCATTGAAAATATAGCTAATTTGTATGTAAGATCTGCTATGCCCAATAATCGTGTTTGTGAAAACTATTATTCTATCTCCGATAAAGATATGTTAAAATCATTATTTAATTTTAACAACAATGCAGGAAAAGCATTCACTTGGGAGATTCGAACCGATGTTAATTCAGAAAGTTCCTTAAAAGATGAAATTGAAGAAGCTAAAATATATAACTTTTTTAGAAAAAATTCTTCCGTATTGGCAATTTGGGGGCAGGACTTACTGTGGAGGTCAGGATGTTGGAAAAATCATAATTTAGACAATTTTTTAGATCAATTTAAACCTGATATCATTTTTTCACCTAGTTTTCATACCAGCTACACTCATAGAATTCTTTGGTATATCCAAAAGAAAACTAATGCAAAAGTAGTCCTTTTTCATGCAGATGACTATTTGTCAATTTATAAGAACGGCATAAGCTTTTTAGAAAAAGTTAACCAAAAAATACGTGCAAAAGTAATTGAGTCTAGTGCATTAAAAGCAGATATTAATTATTGTATATCACGTCTGCAACAAGAAGAGTATCAAAAAAAGATAGGTAAAGAAATGAAATTACTATATAAAGGCGCTGATTTTTCTGTTCAACCAGATTATTCATTGCCAAAAGCAGGCAAACCAATAAAAATAGTTTATATCGGATCTATTTTATATGGAAGATGGAAAACATTGTCATTATTGGCAAAAGAAATTAGTAAAATCAACAAAGAAAAAACAAAATTCGAACTCATAATTTATTCGCAGTACGGATTAACACAAGAAATGAAAGATAAAATGATAATTGAAGGTGCTTCGATTTTTATGGGTAAAATCCCGTCAGATCAAGTAAAATACACTCTAATGAATAATGATATTGTTCTCCATTTAGAATCTTTTGATGATGTAGAAAAGCAAAAAACAAAGTTATCTTTCTCAACAAAGATTGTAGATTGTTTGAATAGTGGTAGAGCTTTAATGGCTATTGGTTGGGAAAAAGCGGCAAGTATTAATTATTTGAGTGAGAATGATGCAGCATTGGTTGCAACTACTGAAAGTGAAGT
This sequence comes from Bacillota bacterium, assembly GCA_024635955.1. Taxonomy (GTDB): domain Bacteria; phylum Bacillota; class TC1; order TC1; family TC1; genus WTXA01. Next base: position 39,731 of record JAGXHX010000045.1, on the reverse strand, counting down.
GGTTCGATTGCTTCAAAGCATAAGAGTTAATCCTGAGTTAATAAGAACATATGCGAAAAAATCATGGGAATGCGGTAAGAGAAACCATCAGATTGATGAAATACAGAGTAACTTATTGTCAGACTTGATGAAACTAGTAGAGGAAGATTAATATGAAGGTTTTACAGATAAATGCAGTAAATGGTATCAGAAGTACTGGGAGAGCAACTACTGAGATAGCTGAGTATTTGAACGGCAATGGACATAAAAGTTATATCGCTTATTCTGATGGACCACCTTACTATAGAGGATTTCAGATAGGTACTACCATAGAAAAAAAAGCACATGCACTTTTATCTAGAATTTTCGGAAAACAGGCTTATTACTCTAAATATGGCACATATAAATTACTAGAATATATGGATCAAATCAGACCGGATGTTGTCCATCTCGGAAATCTCCATAGCAACTATATTAATTTGGAAATGCTTCTAGATTATCTCGCAATTAACGATATTCCAACAGTTTTAACACTCCACGACTGTTGGTTTTATACTGGTAAATGCACTCACTACTCAGTTGACAAATGTGGCAAGTGGCAGGACAAATGTGGTGTTTGTCCAAGATTAAAAAAAGATAATAAAAGCTGGTTTTTTGACCGTACTTCGAAGATGCTACAAGATAAAAAAGAATGGTTTAGTAGAATCCCTAGGTTAGCAGTTGTAGGTGTGTCAGATTGGATAACTAATGAAGCTAGAAAATCTATACTGTCTTCTTCTAGAGTCATTACCAGAATTTATAATTGGATAGACTTAGCACAATTCAGACCAGTGGTATATGAAAGTAAAAAAAGAGAACTTGGTATAGATGGCAAATTTATAATTTTAGGAGTGGCTAGTGGATGGTCTGATGCCAAAGGTCTTAGTGGATTCATGGAATTAGCGAAGAAAATAAATAATGATGAAGTCATTGTAATTGTTGGTAATATAGAAAAGGATATTGAATTATCGAATAATATCATACACATTAATGAAACTCACGATATTGATGAATTAGTGACCATCTATTCTATGGCAGATGTGCTTCTTAATTTATCTTTAGAAGAGTCATTTGGTAAAGTTACAGCTGAAGCCCTAGCTTGTGGAACGCCTGTTATAACAAATAATTCGACCGCAAATCCCGAACTTATAGGTGAAAGTTGTGGGTATATTGTAGGTGGAAAATCACTAAATGAGATTACTGAAAAAATAAAGAAAATAAAAAAAGATAGCAAGATGTATTATAGTGGAAATTGCATCAGATTTGCTACAGATAATTTCGGTAAGAACGAAAGAATTAAAGATTACTTAGGTTTATACCATAGTATAATTGATATAAAAGGAGAATAAATAGTGTTAATAATAACAGGATATATAGCTATTTTAGTAATACTTAGATTAGTAACACAAAAAAAAAGAAATACTTTTATTTTATTTGCCAGCATTGGTTTATTTGTTATAGCAGCATTTCGCAGTCCTTACTTTGGCCCAGACACTTTAAGGTATGTTAACAGATTCGATACATTGCAATATATTAATTTCTCTGTATTCTGGAACAATTTTATAAATTTTAGTGGAAAGGACCCTGCATTTTACTTATTGGCAAAAATCATTAGTATGATAGGAATAAATGCACAAGGTTGGTTAGCTATATTATCCAGTGCTTTCATATTTTCTATCTCTAAAATGATTAAAAGATATTCAGATGAACCTTACATTAGTTTCATTGCATTAATATCATTAGGTTATTTTTATTTTACATTAACTGGATTAAGACAAGGACTGGCACTTTCTATAGTTCTTTTGTCATATGATTATCTCAAACACAGAAAATTATTACCTTTTATAATAACGGTTATTATAGCATCTGCATTTCATTCATCAGCATTAATATTCCTGATTGCTTATCCAATAGTAAAATTGAATGTAGGATTAAAGTACATTGTTGGTGCTATATTAGCTTTTGCAATTTCGTTATTTTGGGGGAACGCCATACATAATCTTGTTGGAGTTATTGGGTGGACAGAGAATTTATCTGCATATTCCGGAGGGGGATATTCTTTATCATATACTGGCTTTATAATTCAACTAGTTATACTTAGCTTTTGTTTGATTTACAAAAAAGATTTAACCAAAAACAATGATGATAACAAGATAATTTTTAATCTAATGTTTATAGGACTTATATTTCAAGCTTTTTCATCTGTTATTGCCGAGTTCTTTAGAATAAGCATTTACTTTTCTATTTTTAGTATTTTGTTAATTCCAAATGCAATTTTTGCTGAAAAAGATAAAAAACTAAAAATAATACTATATTTCGCTGTTCTTGCTGCACTTATCGGTTATATCTTTTGGAGCAGTCAGTTTACTGGATTCAAATTTTTTATATAAGGAAGTAGGGTATCTGCGATGGATAAAAAGCAAGTGATAAAATATATAGGGTTTTATGATGTTAATAACAGTAAATCAAAAAGAGTAGCTACTTTAGGTGCTATTAATAAAATGAATTAAGTTGCAGCAACAGTTAAAAAGCTAGGTTACAAAGTGGAAATAATTTCTCCATCCTGGATGAGAGATGACTCAAATATAAAGTATGAAGGTCAAAAGAGAGTGAATGTTGATGAAGACATTAGTGTTATTTTCTGCCCATCTTGGAAAACATCAAATAAAGTTACAAGAAATATAAAAGTAATGTTTTCATTAGTCTGGCTGTTTATATATTTAATATTCAATGTTAAAAGCCATGAAAAAATAATAGCATATCATGTACCTTGGATTTCTATACCAATCAGAGCAGCAAAGAGAATTAAAAAGTTAAATTTAATACTCGAAATAGGAGAGATGTACTCTGAAATTTGGGTTGAAGCAAATAAGTTTAAGAATATGGAGAAAAAATTAATTGAGTGCTCAGATATGTATTTATTTGCATCTTCAAGTCTAAAAAAAAGAGTATTAAAAAATAAAGTTAAAAGATATATTTATTACCATGCAAGCTATGAAACATATGCAGGAAATAAGATAAAAGATAATGATGTGATCAATTTAGTTTATGTTGGATCCGTAGATTTAACTAAAGGTGGCGCTTTTAAAGCAATAAATATTTTGAAATTTCTACCTAGTAATTATACATTACACATATTAGGTTATGGCGAACTACAATTAATAAATAAGCTTAAAGATAAAATAAATACCATTAATCATGAAAAAAATAAAGATGTGTGCTTTTTTGTTGGGACATTATTTGGTAATCAATATTCTGACTACTTATTAAAGTGTGATATTGCTCTCAACCCTCAGAACTTAGGGAAATCAATGGAAACTGCATTCCCTTCCAAAATTATTTCATATTTAGCCCATGGGATGGTAGTTGTTAGTACTGAGATTGAAAGCATTAAGAATTCTTCAATCGCAAATAACATTCATTTTGTTGAAAGTAATGAACCCAAATCAATAGCTAACACCATTTTAAATATTAATCTTTCTAATGAAGTTGATACGCGTGCAACGGTTGAAACTCTCGCTGACAAGTTTTTAATAGAAATGAAAGAACTGTTGATTACTTAGGAATAAGGAAATAAATATAAAAAACCATATAATTTATAGGAGGTAAGCTAGATGTTTAAAGATAAAATTTTATTAATCACAGGTGGAACAGGATCTTTTGGAAATGCAGTTATGAAAAGATTTCTTAACACTGATATTAAGGAAATACGTATTTTTTCACGTGACGAGAAGAAACAAGATGATATGAGAAAGCTTTATAAAAATGATAAATTGAAATTCTACTTAGGTGATGTAAGAGATCTTGCTAGTGTTAAAAATGCAATGCGTGGGGTAGATTATATTTTTCATGCAGCAGCCCTTAAACAAGTGCCTTCATGTGAGTTTTTTCCATTAGAAGCAGTGAAAACCAATGTGCTAGGAACAGATAATGTTCTTACAGGTGCTATTGAATTAGAAGTTAAGAAGGTTATTTGTCTTTCTACAGATAAAGCTGCATACCCAATCAATGCTATGGGCATTTCAAAGGCTATGATGGAGAAAGTTTTTGTGGCCAAAGCAAAAATTGTAGACTCTAAAAGAACTCTTATCTGCGGTACGAGGTATGGTAATGTTATGGCTTCAAGAGGTTCGGTCATTCCATTGTTTATTGAACAGATTAAGAATGGACAACCTCTTACCATAACAGACCCTAATATGACTCGTTTCTTGATGAGCTTAGAAGAGGCTGTAGAACTTGTTGTCTTTGCATTTCACAATTCAGAAGCGGGAGATATTATGGTTCAGAAATCACCTGCATCAACTATCTGGGACTTAGCACAGGCTATAAAGGAACTTTTCAATGCTGAAAACGAGATTAATATTATTGGAACACGTCATGGAGAAAAGCTATATGAAACACTCCTGACAAAAGAAGAACATGTTGTTGCAAGAGATATGGGCAGTTTTTATCGTGTCCCAGCAGATAAAAGAGATCTTAATTATGATAAGTACTTTGTTGAAGGTGATCAGAAGCTCTTATCAGAAGATGAGTATAATTCACATAATACTGAAAGACTTAACATAGAACAGATTAAAGAAAAATTATTACAGCTTGATTATGTCAGAGAACAATTGAAAGGTTGGAATAAATGATGAATAATAGAAAAGCTTTAGTTACTGGCGGAGCAGGATTTATTGGGTCAAATGTAGTGCGCTATTTACTTAATAAGGATTGGGAAGTTCGTATTATAGATAACCTATCTTCTGGTTATAAAGAAAACTTAGATGGACTAAATGTTGATTTTATAGAAAGTGATATTAATGATGCGAAAATTACTCATGATGCCTGTAAGGGGATTGATGTTGTGTTTCATTTAGCAGCTTGTGTAGGCAGACAAAAATCTTTAGATGATCCAATACTAGATTCAAGTACAAATGTTATGGGCACGATACAACTATTGGAAGGTATGAGAAAACATGGGGTAAAGAGGATCGTTTATTCATCTTCAGCTGCAATTTTTGGGGAACTAGAAACTCAATCAATAGCTGAAGATCATCCGCAGAATGCTGATTCGCCTTATGGTGTAAGTAAACTTGCAGCAGAGAAAATGATTCTAGCGTATTGTGGAATATACGAAATGACAGGAGTTTGTCTTAGATATTTCAACATATATGGAGTAAATCAAAGATATGATTTTTATGGCAACGTAATACCGATTTTTGCAAATCGAATTTTTTCTGGTAACCCAGTAACAATTTATGGTGATGGAGATCAGACTAGAGATTTTGTTAATGTGAAAGATGTTGCAATTGCTAACTACTTAGCTGCTACTGCAGATGTTGGTACTGGGGTGTATAACCTTGGAAGCGGGGAGAGTATTACAATTAACAAATTAGCTGATATTATGCAAGAACTTACTGGGATAAACACAGAAAAAAGATATGAACTTCAAAGACCGGCTGATGTTCGGCATTGTAAGGCTGATACAAATAAGGCTAATAATGAGTTAGGATTTAAAGCGTCTATTAGTTTAGTCGAGGGACTAAAAGAGTACATAGAGTGGTTTAATGATAACAAATAAATTAATAATGGGAGGGAAGATAATGAAGGTCTTAGTCCTAGGCGGAACAGGAATGGCAGGACATACAATTTCAATATATTTTAAGGAAGCTGGCCATGATGTAACTGCTTTTAGTAGAAGCAAAGTAGATTATTGCAAGAACATAAATGGGGACATCACGGATTTCGAGAGTTTAAAGAAGATTATCAATGAAGGTCAATATGACGCAATTATAAATGCAATTGGAATATTAAATCAGGACGCAGAAGATAACAAGTCTAAAGCTGTATTACTGAATAGTTACTTACCTCACTTTTTAAGTGATACGACACAGAATATGAAGACTAAAATTATTCATATGAGCACAGACTGTGTTTTTTCCGGAAAGACTGGTGGCTACTCAGAGATATCATTCAGAGATGGAGAAACCTTTTATGATAGATCTAAAGCTCTAGGCGAATTAGAGAATGACAAGGATTTAACTTTTAGAAATTCAATCATTGGTCCTGATTTAAATGAGAATGGGATAGGATTATTTAATTGGTTTATGAAGCAAGAAGGGCAAATTAATGGCTTTACTAAAGCTATTTGGACTGGTGTTACTACACTTATGCTTGCTAAAGCAATGGAGCAAGCAATTAGAGAAAACTTAACAGGGATTTATAATCTTGTGAATAATAAAACTATTAGTAAATATGAACTACTCAAGTTGTTTAATAAATATATGAAAGATAACAAACTTGAAATTTTACTAAATGATAAGCTTTCACAAAATAAGGCTTTAATTAATAACAGAAAAGATTTTTCTTTTAATTTACCTAGTTATGAAACCATGGTAAAAGAGATGAAAGAGTGGATTGATAATCATAAAAATCTCTATTCACATTATTTTAAATAGGGGGAAGTGAAATGAAGAAATTAAAATTGATGACAATCGTTGGGACTAGACCTGAACTCATAAAACTATCCGAAGTAATAAGAAAAAGCGACAAATATTTTGAACATATTTTAGTTCATACAGGTCAGAATTATGACTATGAGTTGAATCAAGTGTTTTTTGAGGATTTAGGTATTAGAGAACCTGACTTTTATCTAAATGTTGTAGGTGATAATTTAGGTCATACTTTGGGAAATATTCTTGCAAAGTCCTATGATTTAATGGTGATAGAAGAACCTGACGCAGTAATTGTTTTAGGGGATACTAATTCTTGTCTTAGTGTTATTTCGGCTAAGAGACTAAAGATTCCAATTTTTCACATGGAAGCAGGTAACAGATGCTTTGACGAAAACTTACCAGAAGAGATAAACAGAAGAATAATAGATCATATTAGTGATGTGAATCTTTGTTATACAGAGCATGCTAGAAACTATTTAAATTGGGAAGGTGTTCCTAAAGAAAGAACTTATGTGGTTGGGTCACCAATGGCTGAAGTTTTGAGAATAAATGAAGAAAAAATCAACAACAGTAAAATCCTTGAAACTTTAAATTTAAAAAAAGGGAAATATATTATATTGTCAGCTCATCGTGAAGAAAACATAGATAATGAAGATAATTTCTTGGCATTGATGAATGCTGTGAATGCCATGGCTGAAAATTATGAACTTCCAGTTATATACAGCACTCATCCGAGAAGCAAGAGCATTATAGAACAACGAGGATTTGAATTTCATAAAAATGTAAGATGTTTACAGCCTTTTGGTTTTGCCGATTATATTCGTCTTCAACTGAATTCATTCTGTGTAGTATCTGATAGTGGAACAATTGCAGAAGAGGCTTCTTACTTCAAATTTCCAGCTGTTTCAGTAAGAACTAGCACAGAGAGACCAGAAGCACTTGATAAAGGTAATATTGTAATTGGCAGTATAACAACTGAACAAGTTCTTCAAGCGGTAAAGATGGCCGTTGAGATGAATGCTCAGGGAGATCTAGGTGAAGATATTCCTGCATACAAAAGCCAGAATGTCAGTATGAAGGTGGTTAAATTGATACAAAGTTATACAGGGATTATAAATAAAATAGTTTGGAGGAAATAGTATGAATAAAACTTGTGAATATATTATCTCTATTGTAATTCCTACAAAAAATAGAAAAGAATATGCAATCAAAACAATAAAACAAATTTTACTTAGTCCTGAACCAGATATTCAAGTTGTAATTCAAGATAATAGTGAAGATAATGATCTGGAGAAATTGCTCGAGCCATACAAGCACGACAAAAGATTAAAGTATAACTATTCTTCAGATGTATTATCTTTCGTAGACAATTTTGGGATTGCAGTTTCCCATAGTAATGGTGAATATATTTGTATGATAGGCGATGATGATGGAATTAATCATGAAATAGTAGAGATTTCAAGATGGGCAAAAGAGAATAATATTGATGCTATCAAACCTACTATAAATAGTGTTTACTTCTGGCCTAACTCAGGAATAAATTCAAATGATAATTCTGGTTATATGACATTAAGTAAAGTATCATCTGATATTAAGTTTGTTGAAACCAAAACTGAATTGACTAAACTATTACGTAATGGTTGCCAAAAATATTTAAATCTAGATTTGGTAAAACTATATCATGGAATTGTTAGAAGAAAAAAAATTGAAATAATTAAAAAAAAAACAGGCAGGTTTTTTGGAGGTTTATCACCAGATATATATGGTGCAGTATCACTATCAATTGCAATACCGAAAGTTTTATGTATAGATTATCCATTAACTATTTCAGGGATTTGCAATAAAAGTGGTTCTGCAGATTCTGCTACCGGTAAGCATACGGGAAAGTATGAAGATGCTCCTCACTTGAGAGGACACGAAAATTATGAATGGTCACCAGAGGTACCTAAGTTTTATAGTGTAGAAACTATATGGGCTGACTCTTCTTTAGCTGCAATAAAAGAAATGGGGTATCAAAATATGATTAGGAAGTATAGAGAGGAATCGTTAATTGCATATTGCATTTATAGACATCCTAAGTTTTCCAAATTAGTAAAAAATCATTATTTTAATCGAATGAAAGAATTAAAAATGCCAAAATACATAGCTAGGATTAATTTGTATAAAAGTTTTATGCTTGGCCCTTATTTAGATTTAATAAAAAGAGTAATATATAAAATCACAAGAGAGAAAGGTGATTTTATTAAACTTTATGGTATCAATGATATTATTCATTCTCACGAAGAATTATTGAAATACTTAAAAAAGAATGATTTATCAATAGAAAATGTTATTAAAAATATTGAGTTTAGAATAAATAACGAGGTAGATTGACTATGAGAGGTAAAAAAATTGGTGTACTAATCGGCTATATTGCAATGTTTGTTCAAAATATAGCATCATTTCTATTAACACCATTGCTAATTACTGCCTTTGGTAACGGCGATTTTGGAATATATAAACTAGTTTTATCTATTTCTTCATATTTTGCTTTAGCTGATCTTGGATTAAGTAATGCTATAGTTAGATATATATCAGAATATAAGGCTAAAAAAGATAAAATATCCGAGAGTAAGTTTGTTTCTTTAATTGTGCTGATAGACATATTAGTAGTATCTATTCTTTTACTAATAGGTATTCTAATATATTCTAAATTACCTTTAATTTTTGGTTTTTCTTTACTTCCTAATGAATTAGAATTGTTGAAAAGTTTATTCTTTTTGACATTGATAAATGGTATTTTCAATTTATTTACAAATTTATCTACAGGAATTATTAAGTCTTATGAGAATTTTGCACTATTAAAAGTAATCAACATATTAAGAACGGTAATAAGATTTAGCGTAGCATTAATTTTGATATTTATGGGTTACAAGGCATTTTCGATTATTCTACTAGATACAATATTAAGTTTTATTATACTAATAGTAACTAGTAGTTATTGTTTGTTATATTTGAAAATTGGGATATCGTTTAAATTAATAACCAAAAAATATGCTAAAAAAATACTATCATATTCTATGATAGTATTTATTGATGCAATAGCATTTCATATGTTTTGGAATGCAGATAACTTTATAATTGGAATATTTTTATCCAGTTCTGCAATAGCTATTTATTCTATAGGAACTCAGATTTCAACTTTGTTTTTTTCGTTCTCACTTATAGTTTCTGATGTTATTATGCCTAGTATTGTAAACCAAGTAACTAATAATGCAACTGACGAGGAACTGACGAAAAGCGTTATAAAAATAGGAAGAATCAAATTAATTATTATAGCTTTGCCAGTGATAGGATTCATTTTTCTAGGTAAAAGTTTTATTTATTTTTGGGTTGGAGATGGATTTAGTGTAGCATATAAAATTGCATTACTTGTTATCATACCATCAATGATAGCAGCATTATATGATGCTGGCTTATATATTATGTGGGCAAAGAATAAACATAAAATTAAGTCTATAGTTTCATTAATAATTTCATTATTAAACATTGTGATAACAATATTATTAGTCAAAGTTATTGGTATTATCGGTGCTGCAATAGGTACAGCATTTGCATATACAGTGGGTTATATTTTTTTCAACACAATATATTTTCATAGGGTTTTACATTTGAATATGGTTGAATTTATGAAACTAACAACAGCAAAATTATGGATTCCAATAGTTGGAACTATTATTTTCACATTCTTTATTAACCAAATTTATTCGTTGACAGTATTTATTTTTTTGATAAAAGTTGTTTTAATTACTATAGTGTATGTTTTTCTCATATGGAATTTAGGCATGAATCAAGAAGAAAAAATAATGGTTATAAATATGTTGGGAAAAAGAACACGGGCGAATAAATAAGAAAAACTGCCATTTGATAAATTTGTGAATAAGCTTTATTCATATATTAGATATAGGTAAAGTATAAATAAATAAAACACTACAATTGGTCGTTTTTTTGTTTCTTAATTAACTTATTTAACTAAACCTACCAGTTATATAATCATTAGTTCTTTGATCTTTAGGATTGGTAAAGATATCATCCGTAGTACCAGTCTCTATTATTTCACCATTAAGGAAGAAAGCAGTTTGGTCACTTACCCTGGCAGCTTGTTGCATAGAGTGAGTAACGACAACTATACTATAGTATTCTTTTAGAGTGTGAAATAACTCCTCTATTTTGAGAGTACCTTGAGGATCAAGAGCAGAAGTAGGCTCATCCATTAGAAGCACCTCAGGCTCAACAGCCAAACACCTAGCAATGCATAAGCGTTGTTGTTGACCTCCTGAGAGTTCTAGGGCTGACTTGTTTAATTTATCCTTTACCTCGCTCCATAAAGCAGCCTTTCTCAAGGATTTCTCAACTAAAGTATCAAGAGCATCCTTGTTTTTAAGACCATGCTTTTTAGGACCATAAATAACATTCTCATAAATACTTTTAGGAAAAGGGTTTGGTTTTTGAAAAACTAAACCTACTTTTTTTCGTAGTTCAGCTAAATCGTAGGAGTCTGTTAAAATATTTTCACCATCAAGAAAAATTTCACCTGTTATTTTAGTTTTAGGTATATGCTCATACATTCTGTTTAGTGTTCTGATAAATGTTGATTTACCACAACCAGAAGGGCCTATTAAAGCAGTTATTTTATTTTCTTCAATATTTAAATTCAAGTCTGTTAATGCATGATTACTTCCATAATAGAAGTTAATATTATTGCAAATAATTTTCATTTTAATCTCACCTAATCCATTCTGTTTTGGTATTTATTTCTTAATACAATCGCAATAGCATTCATTGTAAGTAGAAGAACTAAAAGCACAATTATTCCAGTAGCCGCTATATCTTGAAACTCAGCCTGAGGACGAGAGGTCCAATTGAATATCTGTATTGGCAGTACTGTAAATGAATCAAGAGGACTTTTTGGCATAAAGCCAATATAACCGGCAGCACCAATCATTATTAGAGGCGCAGCCTCACCCATTGCTCTTGAAACAGCAAGAATTGAACCAGTTAATATACCAGGTAATGAATAAGGTAAAACAACCCCTGTGATTGTTTGCCACTTACTTACACCCAATGCATAGGATCCTTCTTTTAAAGTGCTAGGAACGCTTTTTAAAGCTTCCTGAGAGGCTACAATGATTACAGGTAGTATTAATAATGCCAGGGTAAGAGCACCTGATAAAATACTTCTTTGGAAATTTAAAAATCTCACAAAAACAGCCAAACCTAACATACCATAAACTATTGCAGGTACACCTGCTAAATTTGCTATATTAATTTCAAGAATTTTTGTAAACCATGATTTTTTATTTGCATATTCTTCAAGATACAGTGCTGTACCAACACCTAGTGGAATAGCAAAAAGAATAGTCAAGGATATTGTCCAAATACTTCCTGCCAAAGCTGAAGCTATACCAGCCCTAGCAGCAAATCTAGAAGGCATACTAGTAATAAAGGAAAGACTCAAGTGACTTAAGCCAACTTTAAAAACTTGATATAACAATAGCAAGAGAATAAGAATAGAAAAGACTATTATAGAAATAAGAGCACCTTGGAATAAGGCGTTTTTTAATCTTCTTCTTCTAATTAATTTTTTTTCCATTTTAATACCTCTCTCTATTGCGGTATAAAATACCTCTAGCTATTAGATTCATGATTAAAGTCATAAAGAACAACATAGTTCCAACAGCAAATACTGTCTTATATTCTAAAGTTCCCTGTGATATTTCCCCTAAACTCATATTTACCATAAAACCAGTCATTGTTTGAATACTTTCAAGAGGATTGAAAGTTAAAACAGGGCTTTGTCCTGCGGCTATTGCCACAATCATCGTTTCCCCTATTGCTCTAGATATGGCTAAAACAAAGGCTGAGGCAATACTTGATTTAGTTGAAGGAATTATAATTTTTAAGGCCACTTCCATCTTGGTCGAGCCTAGCGCATAAGCACCATTTCTTACTGAATTTGGTACTGCCATCATAGCATCTTCACATAAGGAAGCTACCATTGGTAGAGTCATTATGCCTACTGCAATACTTGCACTGGCAACGTTAAATACTTGAGTTTGTGGAAGTATTTGTCTTATTAAAGGAGTTATAAAGGTCAAGGCAAAAAAACCATAGACTATTGAGGGTATTCCGGCTAATAGCTCTAGTATTGGTTTAATTATTTTTCTTGTTCTTGTTTTTGCATATTCACTAAGGTATATAGCACTACCAAGTCCGAGAGGAAGTGAAATTATACTAGAAAATACAGCAATCATTAAAGTTCCAACTAGAAGAGGAAGTACTCCAAAACTTTTTGGTACTAATGTAGGTGCCCAGGTTTTTCCTGTTAGAAAGTCGAGAATAGGCACCTCTTTAAAAAATTGGAATGTTTCACCAAAAAGAGTTAATACTATTGCTAATGTAGTAACAATAGTAATACCAGCAAATAGTATTAATAATTTCTCTATTAGAAACTCTCTTTTTTTTAATTTTCTTTTCATTAATCCTCCAAATGGCAAAAAGGCACCGAAGTGCCTGACTGCCTTGATAATTTATTTCAACAGATTTAATTGATCTGTATACATTTTATCAGGTAGTGGTATGTAACCAACTTCTTTAACTAAATCCTTTGCATTTTCTATATAGAATTTAACGAAAGCGTGTACTTCAGTTTTATCTAGTGATTTATTATTCACATAGATGAAAAGTGGTCTTGATAATGGAGCGTATGATCCATCTTTTATTGTATCAAGTGATGGTTTAACATCGTTTACTGCTACTAGATTAAGTTTATTTGTATTCTCTTCATAGTAGGCAAATCCAAAGAAACCAATTGCATTTTTATCTCCAGCTATACCTTGAACTAAGACGTTATCATCTTCGCTACCAGTAAAGTCATGTCTGATTGCACCACTTTTTCCATTTATTTCTTCTGTAAAGTAGTCGAATGTTCCTGAATCAGTACCTGGTGCATAAAATTTAATTTCATCATTTGGCCATTCTGGTCTGATATCTTTCCAAGTTGTTACCTTGCTATCTGGTGCCCAAATCATTTTTAGCTCTTCGGTTGTTAAGTTCTTAACCCAAGTGTTTTCTTTGTTTACAACCATAGTAATTCCATCATAGGCTACTGTATATTTTGTAAAGTCAATTCCATTTTCTTTGGCCATTGCAGCTTCTTCATCTTTGATTGGTCTAGATGCGTCTGAAATATCAGTTTCTCCAATTGCGAATTTTTTAAAACCTCCGCCAGTTCCAGATACTCCTACTGGTATTTTAATGTCAGGGTTTTGGGCTGTAAATTCTTCTGCTACCGCTTCAGTTATTGGGAAGACAGTTGAAGAACCATCAATTTTTATCTCACCTGTTAGTGACTGTCCAGATTGTCCGGATTGTCCACATGCTGTTAAGACTAGTGGTGTTACTAAAGTTAATGCCATGATTGTTATAATCTTTTTTGTAATTTTTTTCAATTCCATTTCTCCTCTCGATTTCATGTTATGTCTACATTATATAGAGCATATGTTTTGTTAACATTTTGTTTATGTTAAATTCATGTAAACTTTTATAAAGGTTTATTTATTTATTAACCATTATATTTAATTTATAACATATTTAATAAATAGTTGGTATATAATTTGGAGTAAAATAACAAGAATATCAATTTTACTTATTTCTTGACAATTGAATGACTGCTCAACTATAATAAAGTAAGATGATTGAATACCTATTCAACTAATGGAGGATTTAAAATTGATAAATAAGAAAAAAGATATTATCTGCGATTGTGAAGTTATACATGCAGAAGTAGTAGAAGAAGCCAGACTAAAAATGCCCTTAGAAGAACAACTTTATGAGCTAGCAGATTTCTTCAAGGTACTAGGAGACAGCACTAGAGTAAAACTAATGTGAGCCCTTGACGAACAAGAACTATGCGTATGTGACCTTGCAGTACTTTTAAACATGACAAAATCAGCAATATCACATCAACTTAGAGCACTAAGAGAAGCCAGACTAGTTAAATTCAGAAAAGAAGGTAAGGTAGTCTACTATTCCCTAGCAGACGATCATGTAAAACAAATATTTGAAAAAGGCTATGAACATATTAAAGAAAGAAGAGGCTAGAACCATGACTAAAATATATAGATTAGAAAATTTAGGCTGTGCTAACTGTTCAGCTAAAATAGAAAGAAAAATATCAGGCCTAAAAGGAGTTACAGAAGCAACAGTAAACTTCTTTGCTGGAAAACTTATAATAGAAACAATAGATGATTTAGAAGAAACCAGTTTAGAAATTGAAAAAGAAGCAGAAAAAATAATCAAAAAAATTGAACCACAAGTAAATATAACCAAGGTATAAGCAGAATGAATAGAAAACTTATACAAATAATCTTAGCAACATTACTTTATATTCCTACATTTTTTCTGAAACCTGAAACACCATTACAAATTATACTATTTATAATAAGTTATCTAGTAGTTGGTGGCACAATTCTTTTAAAAGCAATAAGGAATATTAGACCTGGAAACTTCCTGGACGAAAATTTCTTAATGTCAATTGCAACATTAGGTGCCTTTTATATAAAAGCATATCCAGAAGCAATTGCGATTATGCTATTTTATCAAATAGGGGAGTACTTCCAAGATTATGCTGTTGATAAATCAAAAAGATCAATAACAAGTTTAATGGAATTAAAAGCAGATCATGCCAACCTTAAAACTGAAAATGGAATCAAAATTACAGACCCCCAAGATATTGAAATTGGAAGTTTCATTTTAATAAAACCTGGAGAAAGAATACCACTTGATGGAATAATTACTGAAGGTTTATCCTATATTGATACATCAGCTCTTACAGGAGAAACACTGCCAAAAGAAGTTTCACCTGGTTCAGAATTACTAAGTGGTTGTATAAATTTAAGTGGAGTACTAGTAGTTAAAACAACAAATACTTTTGGACAATCTGCAGTTAGTAGAATCCTAGAATTGGTTGAAAATGCCAGTAATAAAAAATCAACTCAGGAAAAATTTATAACAAAATTTGCTAGATACTATACTCCGATAGTAGTTGGCATAGGTCTGGCAATAGTTGTTATACCTACAGCTATTCTAGGGTTGTCAACTTTAAACACTTGGCTTTACAGAGCCCTGGCATTTTTAGTAGTTTCTTGCCCATGTGCACTTGTTGTATCAATACCACTTAGTTTTTTTGCTGGAATAGGAACTGCTTCAAAAGAGGGTATTCTAATAAAAGGTAGTAACTATTTAGAAGCATTGGCTAAAGTTGAAAATGTAGTTTTTGATAAAACTGGCACTCTTACTAAAGGGGTTTTTGAGGTTCAAAAGATTGTAACTTTTAATAATTTTAATAAAAGTGAGATGCTGGAATTAGCTGCTTATGGAGAGGTTCATTCTAGTCATCCAATATCCCAATCACTAAAAAGAGCTTATGGTGCCGAGATTATTGAAACTAGAATTACAGAAGTAAATGAGTTAGCAGGTCTTGGAGTGATTGCCAAAGTTGATGATAAAATTGTTACTATAGGCAATATGAAACTTATGAATCAGGAACAAATTGAGGCAGATGAAACAGATGAAGAAAGAACTATAGTACATATTGGTATAGATGGAAAATATGCAGGATACATAACAATAGCAGATGAATTAAAAGCAGATTCTAAAAAAGCAATTGAAAATTTAAGAGAAATTGGTGTTTCTAAAATTATCATGCTAACTGGTGATTCAAATACATCTGCTAAAAAAACTGCTGATGAATTAGGAATTCTAAATTATAAAGCTGATTTAATGCCAATTGATAAACTGAATCAATTAGAACATATTATGGTACATCGGAATAAAAAAGGCAAAACTGTATTTGTAGGTGATGGAATAAACGATGCTCCAGTTTTAGCAAGAGCAGATATTGGGATAGCTATGGGAGGTCTTGGTAGAGATGCGGCCATAGAGGCAGCAGATATTGTAATAATGGAAGATGAACCTATAAAGGTAGGAGTTGCAATAAAATTAGCAAAAAGAACTGTTCTTGTAGCTACAGCTAATATTATATTTGCGATTAGTATTAAGGTTATTGTCTTAATTTTTAGTGCAGTGGGGCTTGCTAGCTTATGGATGGCTGTTTTTGCAGATGTAGGTGTAACTATTATTGCTGTATTAAACTCATTAAGGCTATTAAGAAGAAAGGGGCTATAAAAATGTCAGAAGAAAGAACAGTGAAAAAAATATTTAAAGGTAGAAATGCAATCGATGGAGCAGGAGTAAAGCTAATAAGAGTCTTTGGCTTTGGAGATACTAAAGAGCTAGACCCATTTTTAATGTTGGATGCTTTTGATTCAACTAACAGTGAGGACTATATTAAAGGATTTCCCTGGCATCCTCATAGAGGGATTGAAACAGTAACTTATCTACTTGATGGGAGCATAGAACATGGAGACAATATAGGTAATAAGGGATTTATTAAAGCTGGAGAGTGTCAATGGATGACAGCAGGTTCTGGAATAATTCATCAAGAAATGCCTATGGTTTCACCAAGGCTTAGAGGATTGCAGTTATGGGTTAATCTACCAAAAAACAAAAAGATGACAAAACCAAAATATAACGGTATAGAAACAGACAAAATACCAAAAAATGAAGAAGAAAAGGCTTTGGTTAAGGTTATTGCTGGTAAATATAAAGAAGTGGATGGAGCTTTACAATCTGATTATGTTAATATTAATTATTTAGATGTCATTATGAATGAAAGTTGTTTATGGGAATATAGATCTGATAAAAATCTTAATCAATTTATATATATTATTGAAGGTAGTGCTACTATAGGAAGTGATTTTATTGAAGAACATAATTGTGCACTATTAAATCATGGAGATTTATTAGAGATAGTAAGTGGAGATAAAGGCATAAGGTTTATACTACTTGAAGGTCTTCCTTTAAAGGACCCAATAGCTTGGGGTGGACCAATTGTTATGAATACAAAGGAAGAACTGAATCTGGCCTTTAAAGAACTTGATGAAGGTACTTTTATTAAATAATATTAATTGATACAATAGTAACATATTAAATGGAGGTGCTGTAATGAATTTATTTTCCAAAGACAAAGAACTTATCTTTAAAATAGTAAATGGAATATTTTTAATATGGTTTATTGCTGCAGTTGTATTGACTGCTAATAGTGCAATTGATCTGATTGTAAAGGACAATGTACCTACCTATCAAGAATATAGACAAACAGAAATTAAAAACTATCCAGTCAATGATAAACTATCTGAAGTAGAAATGGAAAACATGTATAACCAACAATATGCAAGCCGTGATGTTCAAGCTTTAAAAAGCATGCTAATTGGAATGGCTAACATTGTAATTGTTGGTGGAACTATTTATGTATTAAATAAAAAAAAGTGAAAAGGGAGAGATGCTTATGAACTTATTTACAAAAGAGAAAGAATTGATTTTTAAGATTGTTAACGGTATTTTATTGATTTGGTTTGTTGCAGCTATAGTATTTACAGCAAGTAGTATTATCGATTTGATTATTGCTGATCCTTACGTTGACCCATATAATAAAGGAATAGAGGTATATCAAATAAAAAGTTTATTAGGATCAATTGCCAATGTTATAATTGTGGGCATTGCCTTGTTTCTTACTAACAAAAATCCTAAAAACAGCGAAGAGCATAAAGAAATTAAATAATGAAATATAGTTTTTATTGAACAGAAAAAGGAGCAACAGTTGTTGCTCCTTTTTCCTCTTTTTTAAAACAATAATTACAAGGTTTAGTTTGAATTAAACCTTAGGATATAGCATTGTATTCATCTTCTAAACGTTCAGCTATCAACTTGATCATAGGTTCAGTTGTAGAATCTCTGGAGAAACTATCTATACATTCATAATATCTTAGTTTATCATTCTTTTTTATTATTATAGGCAAATAGCCATTTTCCATTAAATTCATATTTAAAATTATCCTGGCAGTTCTACTATTTCCATTAAAGAAAGGATGAATTCCTTCAAACTTTACTAAAAAATAGGCCACCTTCTCAATTGGATGAGCTTTGCTTTTAGAAAACTCATCTAGTAACTTAACAATTTTATTACCTATTTTATAAGCTTCAGGTGGAATATGAAATGCGCCTAAAACTTTAACTGGCACATGTCTGTAAACACCCTTGTATATAGGTTTATCTAATAAAACTAGAGAGTGTAGCTTTTTGATGAGTTCTTCGTTTAAAACAGCTTTCTTTGATACAAGCTCCAACATGTATGAGTAGGCATCTCTGGCACCAACAGTTTCTAAATGATCCTTGAGTGATTTTTTATCAATAGTTTTACCACCAAGTACCAAAGCTGTTTCTTCTTTAGTTAAGGTATTACCTACTAGGGCATTTGAATTATAAATAAAGTCTACTTGGAAGTCAGCTCTTATCTGTTTATCCCGATTCTTTTCTTTAAGGGAATCGATTTTAGCAAAGAGAGACTTATAGGCCGTTGGTATGATTTTGCCCTTTAAACGTCTGTTGTCAGCTGGTTTAACTGCATTTTCCGGAATTAAATAAATGCCACCAATTTTGGTGACACCTTCAATTTTAGCTTCTTGACAAAGCACACGAACTCTACGATCAGAAAGACCCCATTTTTTTGCTGCTGCAGCAACTTTAATATTGTTCATTGGCACACCTCCGTTCAAAATATTCATTAACTGTAATATATCACTCATGAGGAACAATATCAAGGGAAAAATATAAAATATTCAGATATTATTCCTGTTAATTTTTATCATCAATAACATAAACAATTAAAAAGACCAGGGTTCATCCCTGGTCTAAAATTATAGTCTTAGTTTTTTAAATTCTTCTTTCATTCTGTTTAAATCTTTTAAGAAATCCTCTATATCATGCTCATGTTCCAATTCATCATTTAGAATTGTAATGGCCATTTGATATGTTACATAATCTTTATTGTTGGTAAAATCCGCAATTTCTTCATACCTTTGAATTGCACAACGTTCACCTTCAAGATTTTGTTTTAGAATTTCTTCAATATATGGATCATTAGGTTCTCCATAACTACAGCTAGCTAAGTCAAACCATTTTGCTGGACTTAATACTGGAGTTCCTCCAAGTTGAATTATTCTGCTTACAACTAATTCTGCATGAGTAAGTTCTTGTGTTGCATGTAGAAGTAATTCGGGTTCGACTTCACTACGCATAGGACCTTCCATTACTCTTGCACCAATCCAATATTGGTAATAGGCTAGCCATTCTTCAGCTAGTGCTCCGTTTAACATATCAATAAGCTTTTTTACATCTAGTTTTGCTATTGATACAGCTTTCTCTCCCATAATTACACCTCCAATTTTTAAATGATATTTACACTTCCATTGTATTTTATAGAACTTAGATTGTCAAATTAGAAAAATAGCATATAATGAACTAAGGTAGGTGAAACAAATGGCAAAATATATTCATAAAACACAATATTATGAAACTGATCAAATGGGAATTATTCATCATTCAAACTATTTTAGATGGTTTGAAGAAGCTAGAGTTGATTTTTTAGAAAAGATGGGTTACGGCTATGATCGATTAGAAAAAGATGGAATTATCAGTCCTGTATTAAAGATTAGTTGCGAGTACAAGGGAATGATTAGATTTAACGATAGTGTTGAAATATCTTTGAAGTTATTAGAAGCCACTCCATATAAATTTAAGATTTACTATGAAATCATAGATTTTAAAGAGGGTGGTTTAAGAGCGATTGGGGAAAGTTCACATTGTTATTTGAATAAAGAGGGTGTACCTGTTTCTATTAAGAAAATAAATCCAGATTTTTATGAAATATTTAAGAAGTATATAGCAGAATAAGGGTATAGAGATATGATGTTTAGTGAAAGAATAAGGTTTTTAAATGAGCTAGCTGTGCAAGATAATTCATACATAATATATTGGATGATCAATGTCCAAAGGTGTGAATATAATCATAGTCTAGAATATGCAATCTTTATGAGTAATAAATATAAGAAGCCTTTGCTGGTTTTTATTGGAGCTAAGAGAGATTATCAGTATAAAAGACATAATGATTTTATGTTTGAAGGACTTATTGATGTCCAAGAGGGACTAAAAGCAAGGGGTATAAAACTGATTGTTGGTGATTGTAATGGAGAGGTAGGAATTGACAAAATAGCACCTTTAGCCTGTATGGTTGTTACCGATAAGGGGTATATAAAGGAAGAAATTAAAGAAATTGATGCTGTTAGAGATAAATTGAATTGTCTTTTTGTTGAGCTGGAAAGCAATTTAATAGTTCCGATAGAAAGTGCCTCTTTGAAAGAGGAGTATTCAGCAGCAACAATAAGAAAGAAAATTTGGAGAGAAATTAGCTTATTAAGCTATGATTTTGTAATGGAAGAAGTAAAGCTTCCTTCTATTAATAACATTGCTGAATCTGATATTGATATTTTAAAGTTAGATTTAAGATTCTCTATAAGTGATAGTAAGGAAGTGGACTTGATTGGTGGCTCGAAAGAAGCAAAGAAGAAACTAGAATATTTTATTAAGGAAAAGTTGAAAAATTATCAGATGAGGAATAATCCTAGTGAGGAGTGGACATCTGGTTTAAGTCCCTATTTACACTTTGGACAGATAAGCCCTATTGAAATATACAAAATTGTATCTAGTTGTAAAGGTGTTGAGGTTGCTGGTTTTTTAGAAGAGTTAATTATCAGAAGAGAATTGGCTTTTAATTTTATTTACTATAATAAAAATTATGATGATTATACTGGCTTACCTAATTGGGCTATAAATACTTTGGGCAAACATAAGGATGATATAAGAGAGTATATTTATGATTTAAGTGAACTTGAAGGTAGTAGGACTCATGATGTTTTCTGGAACAGTGCCCAACATGAATTAGTTCAAAGTGGTATTATGCATAACTATATGAGAATGTATTGGGGCAAGAAAATTATAGAATGGTCAGCGACTCCAATGGAAGCTTTCACAAGCGTTATTTATTTGAATAACAAGTATGCAATTGATGGTTTTGATCCTAATTCATATACTGGAATAGCTTGGTGTTTTGGCAAACATGATCGCCCATGGCGCGAGCGTGATATATTTGGTATGGTTAGGTATATGAATGCCAAAGGTTTGATAAGAAAGTTTAAAATGGAGGGATATTTAGAAAAGTGGGAATAATTGGTATCCTGTGATACCTCTAATTTCATAGTTATTTGCTATAATATAGTTAGAATAAAAAGGGAGGTGTCCTATGTCAGAAGGTTGTGAAGGTAGCTTAGGAAAAGGTCAAGAAGTTGTTAATTTAGTAAGAAGTAAAGGGTATTCAAATACTCCTATGGATAAACCAATGGAAATATCATGTGAATGTGGAGAAACATTCATTTTAGAAACATATGAAGGAAAATGTCCTAAATGCGGTATGGTTTATGGAGTAACTCCATGTCATGCAGATTCTGTTGATAATGTTAGAACTGCAGGTAAAGATTATTAAATAGTTAAATAGTGAATATTTAGTAAATGTAGAGAAGAAGGTGGAGTAAAATTTCCATCTTCTTCTTTTTATATATTGACCTTTATAGTTTGATATTGTATTATTGTATTAGTTGAATAATACAATAAAGGTAAAGGAGGAGTGGTAATGTCTTGGGATATTAAGGGAGATAGACCTGTCTATGCTCAGTTAGTAGAGATAATAGGACAGATGATAATCAAGAATATTTTTCCACCTGACAGCAAACTGCCTTCAGTAAGGGACTTGGCTGCCTCGGCAGAAGTTAATCCCAATACTATGCAAAAGGCCTTGGGAGAATTAGAAGGAGAAGGTCTAATAAGTTCCATTAGAACTACAGGTAAATATGTTACCAATAATGTTGAGCTTATAGCAGCATATAAAAGGAAACTTGCAGTCATAGAATTAGGACGATTTATCAGGAAAATGAAAAATCTAGATTATAATTTGGAAGAAATAAAAGATTTAGTGGACAAGGAGGTCAATAATGGAAACAGTTTTAGAAATTAAAAATTTAAAAAAATCATATGGAAAAAAGACTGCCTTGAACATAGGAGATTTAGAGTTCGAAAAGGGTAAGATTGTCGGATTATTAGGTCCAAATGGAAGTGGAAAGACCACATTTATAAAATTAGTAAGTGGACTTTTAACAGCTGACGCTGGCGATATTAAAGTAGGAGGTATTAGCATTGGGGTTGAAACTAAAAGAATAGTTTCATATCTGCCGGATACCAATTATTTATTCGACTGGATGAAAACTAAAGATGTTATAGCCTTTTTTAAAGATTTCTATAAAGATTTTGATGAAAAATTAGCATTATCAATGTTAGACAAGCTAGGAATAGATCTTAAACAATCATTGAAATCAATGTCTAAGGGTACTAAGGAAAAAGTTCAGTTGATATTAGTCATGAGTAGAAGAGCAAAGCTTTATTTACTTGATGAACCAATAGGAGGAGTGGATCCTGCTGCTAGAGATTATATACTGAAGACAATAATAAGCAATTATAATGAAGAAGCAGTGGTTATTATAGCTACTCATCTAATTGGTGATGTAGAGAATGTTCTTGATGATTTTATATTTATTGATGATGGTAAAGTAGTTTTATCAGGAAGTGTGGATGAAATAAGAGAAGAAGAAGGTAAATCAATAGATAATCTATTCAGGGAGGTATTCAAATGTTAGGCAAACTAATTAAATATGAATTTAAAAGTACTATGAGAATATTTTTACCTCTTTATGGTGTTATTATAGGTTTTACAGCAATCAGAGTTTTATTAGACTTATTAAATATAAAAATGATTTTCTCTGACGGTATTTTGGTAACAACCTATGTTTTAATGATTATTGGAACTTTGGCTTTGACATTTATCGTGCGGATACAAAGATTTTATAAGAATATACTAGGTGCTGAAGGTTATTTAATGAATACTCTTCCTGTAAAACCATGGGAATTGATTTTTTCCAAATTGGCTACATCAGTAACCTGGCTTTTTGGTAGTATTATCATTACTTTATCATCATTATTAATACAATTAGTCTCAAGAGGTTTATTAAAGGACTTTTGGGAAAATATTGCTTTATTATGGAATAGTTTTATATTGCAATATAGTTGGAATAGTGGAATTGTCATAGGGAAAATAGCGATGATGATAATTATTTATGCTTGTTATGTTTTCTTGATGGTTTATTGTGCCATGGCCATTGGTCATTTGTTTAATAGTAATAGGATTATAGCATCATTTGTAGCCTATATTGGCCTGTATTTCACAGTTCAGGTAATATCGGTAATGGTCTTGTTTATTTATGCTTTGATATTTGGTGGAGGATTGAATTTTTTAAGTCAAGCAAATGAAGCTTTTGTCTTAAATATAGTTAATATACAATTGATAGAGACTGGAATAATAGCCATCGGTTATTACTTAGCAACGAATTATATAGTGAAGAAGAGGTTGAATTTAGAATGATATTAGATATTAAAAATGTAGTCAAAGACTATAAGTTAAGTAGAAATAATAAATTTAGAGCATTAAATGGTATAAATTTAAATTTTGAATCAGGTCAGTTAGTGTCCATAATTGGTGAATCAGGTAGTGGTAAGTCCACCTTGATGAATGTAATTGGTGGACTTGATAATGATTATCAGGGAGATATATTATTAGATAAAGTATCTGTTCATAATCAATCAGAAAAAGAATTGGATAAGTACAGAAAAAACAAGATAGGTTTTGTTTTTCAAAGTTTTAATCTTATACCTCATTTAAAGGTGCTTGATAATATTACTGTTGCAATGACTTTGTCCAATGTTAAAAAGTCAGAAAGAATTAAAAGAGCTAAAAAAATATTAAAAGATGTGGGTTTAAAAGATCAAATGTATAAAAAACCTAATCAACTATCAGGTGGGGAGCAACAACGTGTAGCAATTGCCAGGGCTTTAATTAATAATCCTGATATTATTCTTGCAGATGAACCAACTGGTTCTTTGGATTCTGAAACAAGTGAACAAATATTAGATTTGATCAAAATAATTGCCAATCAAGGGAAACTTGTAATCATGGTAACCCACTCAGAAAAAGTTGCTGAATATTCTGATAGAGTAATTACTATTTCTGATGGTTTAATTATAAAAGATGAGAAAAAAATGAATGAGAAAAAAATGATTATCGGGGAAGAAAAAATAAATACTGGCAAACAAAATTTATCCTTTAAAGATGCTGTTGGCATGGCCTTAAAGAATATGAAAGAAAAAATAGGTAGAAACCTTTTAGTTTCTATTGGTGCTTCTATTGGTATTACTAGTGTTATTATAATGTTATCAATTGGTAATGGTGTAGGAAAGTACATGACTAATACTATGAATGAATATGTTAACCCCAATGCAGTAGAAGTACACCAGTTAAGTGAGGAAAATGATCAAACTGATTCACCTGGTGGAATAATGACAACTGAGTCAAAACCTTTTGAGCAAGCAAATATTGATGAGCTAACTAAGATAAAGAATGTTGATAAGGTTGAGTTGGCATATAGTAAGTTAAGTTTCAGAGGAAATGTGGCTAAAATAGGTGATAAAGAAAGCAGTTTTCAAAACTTAAGCACAGTATCTAGCAATATTACCAGTGAAAATATAACAGCTGGTACTAAACCAAATGCAGGTGAAGTAATGTTAAGTGCTAACTTGGCTTCTGAACTTGATGATAATATTATAGGTAAAACTATAGATGTGGAATTCTTGATAGGTGAGACTGCTTTTTCTGAAAGCTTTAAAGTTAGTGGAATATTTGGAGATATTGCTCAAAATGGTATGAATGATTTTTCAACTGTTTTTATAAATTATGCAGATCTAACAAGTTTGGCTAAGACTAAAGATGTTGTAGTTAAACCTAATACAGTATATTTGGTTACTGATAATCAAGATAATGTAAAGACTATTAAAGATAAAGTTCTAGCTTTAGGCTATACAGGTTCAATGGAAGAAAGATTGCTTGGAATGTTTACAGAAATGCTAGCGGTTGTTACATACATTCTTGCTGCAATAGCTGCCATATCTCTAGTCGTTTCTGCAATTATGATTTTAGTTGTAATGTATATATCGGTTGTAGAGAGAACACGGGAAATTGGTGTTTTAAAAGCAATTGGTGCCAGGCGCAAAGATATTAAAAGAATATTTGTAGCTGAATCTTTTTTGATTGGGTTAGTAAGTGGTCTTTTTGGATTAATGGTAGCCGTATTATTGATGTTTGCTATAAATGCGGTAACTAGAAATCAATTTAGTGTTGATTTAGTTATTATTAGTGGCTCATATGCCTTGTTTGCTATATTAGTTAGTGTGGGCATAAGTGTCTTGGCAGGACTTGCACCAGCCAGTAAGGCAGCAAAACTAGATCCTGTGGAGTCTTTAAGAAGGGAATAGTTATTCTTTTTCTAATATATTATAGATTAGTAATAAAATAAAGGCTATTGAAAGTGGAATTGTGATTATTAAAAATTTAAGATAGTATTCATAGGTAGTGAAAAAGTAAGTAAATAAAATAATTGTAACTAATAGAAGGAAAGTTGCTATTTTTCGAGATATTAAACTTAACAATAGGATGAATA
Organism: Bacillota bacterium; assembly: GCA_024635955.1. GTDB lineage: Bacteria > Bacillota > TC1 > TC1 > TC1 > WTXA01. Next base: position 13,624 of record JAGXHX010000045.1, on the reverse strand, counting down.
ACAATATAAATGTTGGTATCAGATTGATAAGAATATCTACGATAGTTGCATCTAGAGAAAAAACAGCGAAAAAGACCCCAAGTAGAAAGATGATAAATCTGGCTATGAATAAAAGTCTTTTCATGTTTTTTCTCCTTTTTTTGTCTTAATGATAAATTCTTTATGTTTATTATATTAAATTTATTAAAATTATTAAAGTTATAGTTGAAAATATTTAATATTAGGATTAGAATGTGTGAGAGGTGGAAAATATGGAAAAAGATAAAAAAAATAAAAAAGATAATATCATTGTGATTGGTTGTGGTCGTTTAGGCTCAACCATAGCTGGTAATTTATCAGATATAAATAAAAACCTAATGATTGTGGATATGGATCAAAGTAGTTTTAGAAAACTTTCATCATCATATGGTGGACTTACTAAAGAAGGTGATGGAACAGATATAGATTTGTTAGAAAGTATCGGAATTGCTAAAACTGATATTGTTATAGCATCAACTGATGAAGATGATATAAATATATTAATATCACAAATTGCAAAGGTGATTTATAAGGTTCCTGATGTTATAACAAGAATATATGATACTTCCAAGGCTATAACTTGTGAGGATTTTGGTATTCATGTAATTTCTCCTACTACTTTATCAATCAAGGAATTTCAAAAGAAGATTTTTGGTGAGGAGGTAGAGTTTTAATGAACATTTTAATTGTTGGTGGTCATGCCAAAGCTAATTTCTTGACCAAGTCCTTAAAAGAGAGTGGACATAATGTGACTATAGTCAATAAAGATAAAGAATGGTGTAAGATTATGGCTCATAGCCATGGAATAGTTGGTGTATACGGTGATGGGACCAAACCTTTTGTATTAAAAGATGCAGGGGCAATTGAAATGGATACTGTAATTGCTCTATGTAATAAAGATTCAGCCAATTTGGTTATTTGTGAAGTTGCCAAGAAACAATTTAAAGTTAAAAACACATTTGCGGTTGTAAATGATCCTCAGAATATTAAAGTTTTTATGAAATTGGGTGTGGACAAGGTTATTAGTTCAACTGAAATATTATCTGATATGATTGAGTTCGAAGCTGTAATTGATAATTTAATCAATTATCTACCTATGGAAAACGAAAAAATTATTTTATCTGAATTTTATGTTGATGCTAGATCTAAAGTAGCAGAAATGTTGATAAAAGATATTGATTTACCAAACGAAGCAATTATTGCTTATATTATTAGAGATGATGATTTTGTTATTTGTGCTGAAGGAAATTGTGAACTTAAGATATCAGATAAGGTTATTGTCCTATCAAGGAGTAAAGATTTTGGCAAAATCACATCTCTATTCTATTGGGGTAAGTAATGACTAAATTTTTAAATTACTTAAAAGAACAAGATTTTGCATCTAAATTATTGCTTATGCTTGGAATAATTCAATTTGTTCCTTTATTAATGCTAATTCCCTATCCAGAAGATAAAATTTATTCTTTGGCTTTTATAATACCAGGTTTAATTTCTATTTTTTTCGGTGTGGTGTTTAGAGCTAAGAAACATGATGAAAACAAAATGAAGTTTTGGGGCAGAAACAATGAGAGTGTTATAGTTGTAGCTATTTGGATTTATGCTATTCTACTTGGATCTATGCCATTTGTGATTTCTGGTCAACTTGATTTTGTAAAGGCTCTATTCGAAACAGTTAGTGGTTGGACTACAACTGGACTATCCGTAATGGATGTGGCTAGTTTGCCAAGAATTTTCAATTTCTATAGAGGCTTTATGCAATTTTGTGGAGGCTTAGGTTTTGTCTTGTTAATGTTGATATTTGCAAGTGGGAAAAATGCCATGGAGCTATTTTCTGCTGAAGGTCATTCAGATAAGCTAGAACCTAATCTTAGAAGCACAGCCAAAATAATGATGTTCATTTATTTAGGCTTTAATTTCCTAGGTTTCATAGCCTATATGATTTTTGGTATGCCTTGGTTTGATTCAATGTTTAATTCGATGACTGCTTTATCAACTGGTGGTTTTGCAATAACTCCTTTAAGTATTGCAGATTATCATAGTTTACCGATAGAAGTTATTACTATATTATTAATGTTAGTAGGAACTACAAATTTTGCTATACTAGCCTTATTAATTAAAGGCAAATTTAAGAAGTTCTTTAAAATTGGAGAAACAAGATTTTTCGCCATTTTGTTATTAATAATGAGTTTCGTAGTTACTTTTGGAGGATTATTTGGACTATATAATAGTTTCGGAGAAAGTTTTAGATTAGCCTTTTTTCAGATAGTATCAGGTCTTTCAACTACAGGTTTTTCAACCATAGATTTTAATTCTTGGAAACCTCATATGTTGTTTATTGTAATAATAGCTATGCTTATCGGTGGGGGAGCAGGTTCAACAGCTGGTGGTATAAAATATACAAGAATCTATGCTATGTTTAAGTCATTTATTTTTGGGATAAAAAAAAGGTTCATGCCTGAAAGAGCAGTAAATGAAATTGCAATATATAAGCCTGAAGGGAAAGTTTATTTATCTAATAAATACATGTCAGAAATAGGTCGTTTCATTTTTACTTATATGATTATATATTTTTTAGGCACATATTTGTTGATGCTAGGTGGTATACCATTAGATAAAGCCATGTTTGAGTTTGCTTCATCTCTTGGAACAGTAGGCCTATCAGTTGGTGTAACCAACGTAGGGACTAGTAATTATATTTTAATAATCGAGATGATTGGTATGTTACTAGGCAGATTAGAAATATTTATTGTCCTAGTTTCTATAATGGCTGTTATGAATAAGGTTTTTAGAAAAGGAAAGAGTTTATAATATGTTAAAAAAGATTCATAATCCGATTTTAAAACAGGTTAATACTAGAAAGGCTGGCTTTTTTGAAGGTTGGTATTTCAAGCAAGTTAGTTTGTCTGAGGATGTTGTTGTGAGTTTTATTCCAGGGTATAGCACCGTGGAAGGGGATCAGCATGCATTTATACAATATATTTTAGTTAAGAATAATGTTGTTAAGAGCGGGTACGTAAGGTATCCGCTCTCTGACTTTCTATATGTAGAAGATCCTTTTAAGGTGGAAATCGGTGCTTGTGTTTTTTCTAAGGATAATATTGTTGTGGATATTGATGATGCTGGTTTTAAAATAAAAGGCAGTATCGGCTTTAGTGAGTTTTTAGATATTAAAAAGAGTGCTTATGCTCCGAGTATTATGGGACCTTTTGCCTATATTCCTCGCATGGAGTGTTATCATGGTTTAGTTAGTATGAGACATGAGTTATCAGGTTCATTATTTATTGAAGGTGAAAATGTAGTTTTTGAAGGTGGGCTTGGATATATAGAGAAGGATTGGGGCAGGTCTTTTCCTGAAAAATATATTTGGTTACAATGTAATAGTTTTAAGTCTGGTAGTAGTCTTTTTTTATCGATAGCTGATATTCCTTTTGCTGGATTTAGTTTTGGTGGCTTTATTGCTATTTTTCATGATGGTAAGAAGGAGTATAGATTTGGTTCTTATTTGAATGGCGGTTATAAGATTATTACTCTTACAGATGAGCTTCTTGAGGTGGAATTGTGGAGAGGACCAATAAGGTTGTACCTTAAGGTCAGTGCTCGCGGTACTAATTCTCTTATTGCTCCTGTTGGAGGTAGGATGTCTTTGGTAATCAAGGAGGCTGTTTCCGCTGTTGTTGAATATAGTTTTGTTAATAAAAAGACTGGTGATGTTTTTGAAGAGCTAGGTTGGCCTGGAAGTTTTGAGGTTGTTGGATATTAGTTGAATTGATTAGGAAATAAAATGATAATTTTTAATAGTAATAAACAGAAGGATAAGCAATTTGCTTATCCTTCTGTTTATTAGATTATTTATACAATTTACTGTATTTATATGTTATATATTATATGTTCGATCATAGTGTCTTATTCTAAAGAAACTAGCCTTTTCTCACCTGTTATATCTTGGATAGGAGCAATGTTTTGAGTTACTTCCAAAGTACCCATATATTCACCCTTCTCATCTCGTAGCGCAAAGTATCTGATTAAGACAAATAAGTTACCCATTTTAATCCAAAAATCCTCACTATCCTTTTTACCAGATTTAAAGTCATTAACAATACCCTCAACTATATGAACACTTGCAGGAGGATGACAATTTGAAACCTGACGTCCAATTATAGAACGAGCCCTTGGGAAAACTCTCTCACTAGACTCAGAGAAAAACTTAACCTTATCATTCTTATCAACAAAAGTAATATCTATAGGTAACATGTTCAAAACCTTAGTTAATTCATCAACTGTAAATTTACCAGTTGGTAAAGAAATGGTTCCACTAGCAATTTCATCATCAGTTGCTAATGCTTTTTCATAAGCTTTTTCAGGACTCCAATCACCTGGTTTTTTAATTAAATAATATCCTAGCTCCTTATTGTCTTCAGCAACAATCTTCCATTCATCCTCAGTAAGATTTTCCACTAACATAGGAATCATGATATTTTCTTCCTTAAAAATCATTTCATTTATTCTTTCGAATACCTTATCAACAGAACCTTTAATAACTTTTCTCAATTTAATGTCATTAAATATTTTCTTAATATCATCTCTAATTTCATCATCTACACCCCACATTACCTTAGGTGGAGCAGTAATGCCATACTTTTCCATATATGGAAACAATAAAGTCTCCTTCTTCATATAGTGTAAACTTATATTAGATAACTTCTCAAAGGCAACTTTTAATTTAGCATATTCATCTTCACTTCCAGAGTCTAAATATTTATCAAGATGAACAGTGATTATATCATTCATCAAAGTTTCCAAAGCTCTGTTTTCTAAAAATAAGACACGAACTGGGTGACCAGGTATTTTACTAGGATCCTTAGGGTTATGAATTTCTTCTATAGAGCCTTTAAAAACTGCAGAGTGAACATCACATAAACTCTGAATCTCAGCAACTGTAGTACCAGATAGGATTAATTCTTTTTCTGCTTCAGTAATCTCTTTTGCTGTTACTTCACCGAAAGTAGCCTCAAACTTAGCCTTTACTTCATCTACTGTTTTACCTTCGTGTAGTTCTTTAATAATATCCTTTAATACCTGTTTTCTAACTTCTTTATCCTCATTATTCATTTGTTTGTTTTCTCTATTGTTTATTTCTGCACTCATAAATATCACTACCTTCCTAGACTACCTTGTAGCCATTGTCCTCTAATTTTTTTATTATTTTACTTATTTCATACTGTTTCATCTTTGCACCTTTTTCCAAAGTCATAATTCTACCTGCTGTTTCCAACATCCCAGGAAGTACAATATCCTTGAATCCCAACTCAACTAGTAGGCTTTTCAACTCTGGATATGCTTTAACTAATTCATAAACTGATTTCTTTAAATCTATTTGTTTTTCCATTAGGTTCACCTCTTATGTTTGATAATACAATAATAACAGAATATTGCAATGTTTTCCGTATCTCAAGATACATTTATAGCAAAATGTTTAGAAATATTAACAAAAATATATTGAATTACTACAAAGTTTGTTGGAATTATGATAATATAATTTTGTAGTATTAGAAACTATGAAATTTTAAATAAATGATGACATATATTAAATGGAGGAAATAATGAGCGAAAATTGTGAAAAATCATGTGATAGCTGTGGAGACGGCTGTGACAGTAAAAAAGAACCGGAAGATTTAAAAAAACAACCACACCCTAAAAGTAAAATAGGGAAAGTGATAGGAGTAGTAAGCGGAAAAGGTGGAGTTGGCAAGTCACTTGTAACCTCACTTATGGCAATAGAAATGAACAGAAGAGGATTTAAAACAGCCATCTTGGATGCTGATATAACTGGTCCTTCAATTCCTAGATCATTTGGAGTAACTGGACCTATAACAACTAATGAAGATGGAGTAATTCCTGCAAAAAGTAAAACAGGTATAGATTTAATCAGTATAAATCTTTTTTTAGAAAATGAACAAGACCCAGTATTGTGGAGAGGTCCAATCGTAACAGGAACTGTTACCCAGTTCTGGCAAGAAGTGATATGGGAAGATATTGACTATATGTTCATAGACATGCCACCAGGAACAGGAGATGTATCACTGACAATATTCCAATCAATAAAAATTGATGGAATCATTATTGTCACATCACCTCAGGAACTAGTATCCATGATTGTGTCTAAGGCAGTAAAAATGGCACAAATGATGAATATACCAATAATTGGGTTAATTGAAAACATGAGCTATTTTAAATGTCCTGATAATGGTAAGGATTACAAAATATTCGGCAATAGTCACATAGATGAAATTGCTGAAAAATATGATTTAGAAATTATCGGGAAAATACCAATTGATCCCTTACTTGCAGAAAATATTGGTAGTGGAACCATAGAAGATTATCCTATAGATAATCTGAAAGAAGCTGCAGATATGGTAGTTGCAATTTAAATATTAATAGGTATATAATTATTAATGCAAACGCAAGTAGTTTGCATTAATAATTTTTTTTTTGGAGAATAAATGAAGATGAGTAAGAAGACGAGTAAAATCAATGTAATAATGATAATAATGATAATCATGATGTTAGTATCATTTATAGTGGTATTAACATCATGTAGCAATCAAACTATTGTTGATGATAATAAGTTGAAAGTTGCTGTGACCATAGAGGTGGAAAAAGCTTTTGTAGAAGGTGTGGCGGGTGATTTAGTTGATATTACAACACTTGTCCCAAAAGGTGGAAGTCCTGAAACTTTTGAAGCAAGTCCCTTAGAAATTGAAAAATTCAAAGATTCAGAGATATTTTTTGCTATGGAACTACCAGTTGAAAATGGTAAAAATATACCAACTGACGGCAATTTTAAAACAATAGACCTTGCTGCAGCTGTAAGATTAAAATATGAAGATAGATATTTTGCACCTGGTAGCAGAGATCACCATATCTGGCTATCTCCTAAACGTGTTATCCTCATGGTAGAAAAAATAGCTGAAACTTTGATTAACGAGGATCCAGCTAATAAAGAGGTATATTTAAAAAATAAAGAAGAGTACATAAAAAAAATAGAGAATATGGATATGGAGATACAAAATATATTAAAAGATAAAAAACAAAAAACCTTCCTGATTTATCATCCTGCACTTGGTTATTTTGCAGATGATTATGGATTGGACATGCTGGCCTTTGAAGAAGAAGGAAAAGAAGCTGACCCAAGACACATAGGAGAATTAATAGACCTGGCGAAAATTAAAAATATTAAGGGTATAATTACAACCGAAGAAATATCTGCGAAACAAGTAGAGGCATTTGCAGAAGAAATTGGCGGTAAGGTTATTGTTGTTGAAGTGCTATCAAAAGATTATATTGGTTCAATGGAAAATATTGCCAAACAAATAGAAGGGTTGCTCCAATGAATATAGTGGAAATAAAAGATCTAAATGTATATTATGGACAATTACAAGCTTTAGAAAAAATCAATCTTATAGTTAGAGAAAAAGACTTTTTAGCAATTATGGGACCTAATGGTGGAGGTAAATCTACCTTGTTAAAAGCTGTTTTAGGTTTAGTACCTATTGAAAGTGGCAAAATCAGCATACTCGGTGGAAGTAACAAGAAAAATCGACATTTAATTGGATATGTACCGCAATTTTCCACTGTTGATAAGAACTTTCCTATAACTGTAATTGAAGTAGTTCTTTTAGGAGCATTAAATAAAGGTCTGAGCTTTTTTCATAAGTTTTCTGAAGACCAAAGGATAAAAGCTGAACAATTACTGAAGAAAGTTGGCTTAGAAAAGCTTGCAGACAGAAATATATCTCAATTATCTGGTGGAGAATTTCAGAAAATGCTTATAGCCAGAGCCTTGATGACTGAGCCTAAACTATTAATTCTAGACGAACCAACTGCTAGTGTTGATGTTAAGTCAAGTCAGGATATTTATAATCTACTAGGTGATTTGAATAAGGAAATAACAATAATGATGGTCACTCATAACGTGGTGGCCATATCTTCAAACGTTAAAGAATTAGCCTGTCTAAATGTTAGATTAGTTTATCATGGGGATCCAGAATTGAGTGAGGAAGTAGTTAATAGTTTATATGGATGTCAAGTTGAACTAGTTGCTCATGGAGTTCCACATAGAGTTTTAAAAGAACATCAGGAGGATAATAATGTTAGCTGATTTATTTAAATATCAATTTTTACAGAATGCTTTTATTGCAGGTATATTAGCCAGTGTACTTGCTGGTGTTATAGGGTTTATTATAGTGGAAAAAAAGATGATTATGATGAGTGGTGGAATTGCACATGCTTCCTATGGTGGAGTTGGTCTTGGGTACCTAATCGGAATTGAACCTTTATATGGAGCCTTGGGCTTTTCCTTATTATCTGCAGTTTCTGTAGGTCTTATTAAAAGAAAAGGTGGTACAGATTCAGATATTGTAATTGGTCTTTTTTGGTCTTTGGGAATGGCCTTGGGAGTAATTTTTATTTCTCTTATGCCAGGATATCCTCCGAATCTAACATCCTATCTATTTGGTAATATACTTGCTGTAACAAAAGCGGATTTGATGATGATGTTTGTTGTAGCTGTAGTTGTATCCATAATATTTATTTCATTATTTAATAACTGGAAAGCATATTTATTTGATGAAGAATTTTCAGGGATTAGAGGGACTGGAGTAGTACTTCTAGAGTATTTATTACTTATCATGATAGCATTGACTAGTAGTTTTAATTAGAATAGTTGGAATAATATTGGCTCTGGCAATTTTAATAGCTCCAGCTGCTAATGCTAAACTCCTGTTTAAAAAAATGGGAACTAGAGTTATTATGTCAGTAATATTTGGGGTATTATTCATATTTTTGGGTATCTGGCTAGCGTATACCTTAAATACAGCTGCTGGAGCGATGATAGTTCTAGTTGCAGTAATATTTTATGTAGCTACATATATAGCAACAAGTATTAAATTAAGGAAAAAAATAAGGTGATGGAAATTAAGAATATATTAAAGGACAAAGGTTTGAAAATAACTAAAAAGAGAACTGGTATACTCAAAGTTTTAGAAAAAGTTGAACATCCTGTTGATGTTTTGGAAATAAAAGACAAGCTTAATGAAAATGATATTGAAATAAATTTATCCACTATATATAGAGCTTTAGAGAATATGTCCGAAGTTGGCATAGTGAAAAAGGTAAATTTTTCTGATGATGCAAGAATATTTTTTGAGCTTGATAAAAATGTTCATCATCATTATCTTCATTGTCTTAAATGTAAGGCGCTAGTTATGATAGATTCATGCCCTTTAAAGGATTATCAAAAAAATCTTGCCAAAAAAACAAACTATAATTTAGTTGGACATAATCTTGATATATATGGTTATTGTCCTAAATGCCAAGAAAAAAAGTAGGGCGTATTAAATAGAAATTAAATTTATTGATGAAAAACACTAATGTAGTAAGTGATAATCTAATTACTTTCTTCATTGAAGGACCAAGTGGAGAAGTAATTGAGCATAGAAAAAAGAGACATAAAAGAATTAGTTCTATTATGTCTCTTTTTTAAAATTACACTTCTTTTTCGTACATTTTATTATTATTATAACTTTTTATTTTATTTTATCTTATCTATTTCAGCTAACAAATCACTTTTAGTAAATGGTCCTGTATGTGTTTGTACTATTTTACCATCCTTATCAATAAATATTGTTGTTGGAATAGAATAAATACTATAGGCTATTGCAGCACTTTGGTCAGTATCAAAGAATACTGGGAAAACATATCCATTATCTTTAATAAAGGCCTTAGCTGTACTTTCAGTTTCTCTACTACCATCAACTAAATCAACCATCATAAATTGAATATCAGATCCCACTTCTTTATAGACTTCATTAAAAAATGGCATTTCTTGTTTACATGGTGGACACCATGAAGCCCAAAAATTTACCACGACAGGTTTACCTTTAAAGTCTGATAAGGAAACAGTCTTTCCTGAACTATCTTTTACTTCAAAATTACTAGCTGTCTGGCCTGTTACATTTTGTTGTTGTCCATTTAGATCACTATTATTATAATTTTTTGAAATAATTTGGTAGATAAAGGATACAACTAACATAAAAACTATAAAAATTATTATCCCTAGAATACCTTTTTTTGTATTATTCATTTTTCCTCCTAAAAACTCATTAGTGATAAGAAATATCCGAAATATCCTGTTATCATAAGTATACCAATTAATATAAGAAACAATCCTGAGATTAGATTAATTATCTTAGAATGTTTTTTTATAAAATCAAAAGTTTTCTTCAAATTATCAATAAGCAAAGCACTAAAAATAAAAGGAACACCCAAGCCTAAAGAGAAAGTCAGTAAAAGCAATATTCCATGGAATATGCTTCCTGTACTTGAAGCTTGTAAAAGAGCTGTACTTAAAAGAGGTCCAACACAAGGAGTCCAGCCTATAGAAAAAACTATTCCTAACAAAGTGGCAGGTAAGAAACCAGAACCGTTTCTCTTGATATTAACTTTAAAAGATCTATTAAGAAATGGAATTTTTATGACTCCAATGAAGTTAAGACCTAACAATATAATAAATGAGCCAGATATAATATTTAATGGGGTTTTATATATTATTAAGAAACTTCCAAGTGTTCCGGCTAGTGCGCCTAAGGTAACAAAAATAATTGTAAAACCTAATACGAATCCCAATGAATTTATCAGAGTTGTTTTGCTTTTATTTTCATCCTTTTGTCCAATCATATATGAAAAATAGATAGGTAACATAGGTAACATACAAGGTGAAATGAAAACGACTATACCTTCAATGAAGGTTATTAAATAACTCATGAGATCCTCCCAACTAATATTTTGCAAATTATATCATTTTACTATGTTAAAATAAAGTGATAAAATCACTTTTCTGTGATAATATATATTTATGCTAAGGAGGAATTAAATGAAAATTGTTGCTGACAGTTGCTGTGATATTACAGCACAAGAAGAAAAAGAATTTGATATTAAAATAGTACCATTAACATTATACCTTGGTGAGGAAAGCTTTGTTGATGATGATACCCTTGACATAAAAGCTTTTAATGAAAAAATGAATTTATATAAGGAACGTACAAGATCTGCTTGTCCTTCTCCTGGAGAATACAAAGAGGCATTTTTAAATAATGAAAAAACATTTTGCATAACTCTTTCTTCTAACCTCTCTGGAAGCTATAATAGTGCTATATTAGGTAAAGATATGGCTGAAGAAGAAGGTGTGCGAGTTGAAGTTATCGATTCTAAATCCGCTTCAGCTGCTGAAGCACTGATAGCTTATGAGTTAATTGATCAAATAAAAGAAGGTCTTAGTTATGAAGAGATTAAGGAAAATATATTAGAATTTGTTAAAAACATGAAAACGTACTTTGTTTTAGAAAATCTAGATAATCTGATGAAAAATGGCAGATTGAATAAAATAACAGGGAAAATAATAACAGCTTTCCACGTATCTCCAATAATGGGTGCAGATGTAGATGGGAATATAAAATTATATAATTATGGAAGAAGTAAAAAACAGATTATAGGGAAAATGGTCAATATGGTAAAAGAATCTAAACAGGCAGATGATAATTTCAAACTAGTAATTGCTCATAACAATAATAATGAAATGGCAGAAAGCTTACAATCAGCATTAAATGAAGCTTTCAGTTCAATTATAATAAAGATTGTACCTACAAGAGGATTAAGTTCTATGTATGCAGACAATAAAGGATTAGTTATAGCTTTTTAGGAGGTAAAATGAATATATTAGTTATTTATGATAGTTATTTTGGTAATACTGAAAGAATAGCTTTGGCAATTAAAGATTCCATATCAGAGAAAAATCATGTGACTATAAAAAAAATCTCTGATTTTATAGACAAGGATTTAGCTGGGATAGAATTAATTGTCATAGGTTCACCTACTAGAGCATTTAGACCAACTGAAGCAATAAGTAAATTCCTAAAAAAAATCGATGTAAAAAAATACAAATGGATTGCATTTGATACTGGAGTTAATCCTGATTTAATTAATGCGAAATTTTTAAAGTTTATGGTAAAAATATTTGGTTATGCGGTTTCTAACATGGCTAAGATAATCAAAAAATCAGGTGGCAGAATGTTATTAGAACCAGAAACATTTTTTGTAATTGGTAATGAAGGACCTTTGGTAAAAGGTGAAATTGACAGATTTCATAAATGGTTGAAAAAAGTAAATTTATGATTAATATAGGTAATAGTTGGGATGAATTTTTCAAGAATGAGTGTCAAAAGGAATATTATATAAAATTGGATAGCTTTTTGAAAAAAGAATATCTGGAAAATAATATATATCCACCTAAAGAAAATATATTAAGTATCTTTAAAGAGTTACCATTGAAAGATATAAAAGTGGTTATATTGGGACAAGATCCTTATCACCAAGCAGGTCAGGCACATGGCTTTGCTTTTTCAGTTATGCCTGGCGTAAAAAAACCACCATCTTTAGTAAATATCTTTAAAGAAGTGAAATCAGATATTGGTTGTAGTATTCCAGAAATGGGCTACTTGCTGGGATGGGCTAAACAAGGTGTATTTTTAATGAATACCTGCCTGACAGTAGAAGAGTGTAAGCCTAATTCCCATAAAGGACATGGTTGGGAAATTTTAACTGATGAAGTGATTAGACATATAGACAAAGACGATAGTCCTAAAGTTTTTATGCTTTGGGGCAGAGATGCTAGAAATAAAAAAGAGTTAATTCAAAATGAAAAACATTTAGTGTTGGAGACAGTTCATCCTAGTCCTCTTTCAGCCTATAATGGCTTTTTAGGATGTAAACATTTTTCGAAAGCGAATAGTTACTTAAGGGCAAATATGAAAAATGAGATTGATTGGTGTAAATTATGATAAAAAAAGACTATATAATGAATCAAATAGAAATGCTAACACAAATGGCGGCTAAGCTTATATTAAGAGACACTAATGGACAAGATAGCATAATCATATTCAATAGTCAGGAAATTGGTTTAAATAATGACCTTAATAAAGAACTAGGTGAATTGGTGAAAAAAAGAGAAATTAATAATGCGGAAAATTTATTATTTTATGAAATAGATAAGGACATGAATCTCATGAATTTTAATACTGCCATAGCTTTTTATGATGGCTTGACTAAAATGGATAAATCACTTTTGAAGGAATGTGATTTTGAACAAGATGAAATATCTGAAGGTTTTGGTGAAGTTTGCGAGCTTTATCAAATTGTTGATATTGTATTTTAATGGAAATCCTATTATCTGATGGAACTAATATTTATTATGAAATTCATGGTCTAAAAAAAAATAAGACCTTGATATTCCTCCATGGCAACATGGAGGATAGTTCGTTTTTCTTAAATCAGATAAAATATTTTAAAGATGATTATCAAATATTAGTATTTGACAGTAGAGGTCATGGGAAATCCGGCTGGGAAAATGTAGAAAAATATTCCATCAAACAGATGGCTGATGATTTATTTGAATTAATTTGTTTGCTTAAACTTGAAGATTCAGGTATTCCATCAAGGTGGCCTATAGCCAGTCTATCGGTTTCTTTTAGCACAAGATTAGCGGGTGCTGCAA
>JAGXHX010000044.1 GCA_024635955.1 Bacillota bacterium | reverse complement strand
CAGGTAGGTTTGTTTCCTCATCTCACAATAGAAGGAAATATTTGCTATACTCTTAATTTAATAAAAACTAAAAAAGATGTTCAACATATTAGAGCAAAAGAACTTATTGAATTAGTTGGGCTTGATGATAGTTATTTAAACAGATATCCAAGAGAACTTAGTGGAGGACAACAACAAAGAATTGGTGTTGCCAGAGCATTAGCTGCAGATCCGGATATAATATTGATGGATGAACCCTTTGGGGCAGTAGATGAAGTGACAAGACGAACTTTACAAGAAGAAATTTCTAACATTCATAAGAAACTTGGCAAGACAATTGTATTTGTGACACATGATATTGAAGAAGCAATAAAGCTAGGAACTCGTATAGTATTATTAAACAAAGGACGTATTGATAGAGATAAGCATAAGAAAGATTTTGTTCTCTCCAAGGAAAAGACTGATTATGCAGAGAACTTTTTTGGTTCTAAGGATTTTATGGCATATTTAAATTCTGTTAAGGTTGAAGAATGTTTAGAATCTAAAATTGAATTAAATGAACATGTTGATTATCCAGTTATTAGTGGAGAGATAACAGTGTTACAAGGTATTCAACTGTGTATAGAAAACCAGAGCAATATATTATCTGTAAAAGATGAAAGCGGTTTACACCAGGGATATTTCATTATAGATTCTATCTATAAACATTTATTAGTTTTATAAGGAGAATAATCATGAATAAAGATACAATAATTAAAATTTCTAAAAATGGACCATATGTGGCTACAGATCTTGAAACAATAAAAGATCTAGATGACTGTATGGGGAATATTGAAAATACTGCAGTCGCCTTGTGCAGATGTGGAGGATCAAAAACCAAACCATTTTGTGATGGTACACACGGAGTTATAGGGTATTCAGGTGATAAAGAGGAAGATCGTGTACCAAGAAGACTTGATAATTATATAGGTTTAGGAATAACTATTCATGATGATAGAGGGATATGTTCTCATGCAGCCCATTGTACTGATGGATTGCCTGAAGTTTTCAGTATGACAAAAAAACCTTGGATTAACCCTGACGGAGCAACTATTAAAAGAATAATTCAAACTATCAAAAAATGTCCATCAGGTGCTTTAAGTTATTCTGTTGAAGATGTAAAGTTTGATGAATATTATAAGGGAATATATGAAATAGATATTAGGAAAAATGGACCTTATGATGTAAAAGGAGACATTCCGCTAGAAGGGAATGATGAACTAGCAACATTAGATCATTATAGTTTATGCAGATGTGGTTATTCTAAAAACAAACCATTATGCAGTGGTCAACACTGGTGTGGAAAAACAAACGAATATAAAGAATTACAAAGTCCGTTAAATTTTAATACAAAAGATATTTTAGCATATGATAATAAAGAAGATGTAATAAAGAAACTTGCCCAAAGTGGTAAAAGCGAAGATTCATCAATGAGAACACTTCTTTCTTTCACAGATTTTAATAGCCTTCTATTTAAAGGTTGCCAACTTAATAGAATGCCTTTGAATGGTGATGTTGAAGTTAATTTAAAAACAATAATTGGCAAAAAAGCTAAAAAACCATTAGAGTTGGCAATACCTTTTTATGTATCTCATATGTCTTTTGGAGCGATTTCTAAAGAAGCTAAAATTGCTTTGGCAAAGGGTTCGGCTATTATGAATACTGCTATGTGTTCTGGTGAAGGTGGAATGTTGCCTGAATCAAGGAGTGCGGCCAAAATATATATTTATGAACAAGGAACAGCAGCATTTTCTTACGATGAAGAAATTATGAAGCAGGCAGATGCTGTAGAACTAAAGATAGGTCAGGGTGTTAAACCAGGAATTGGAGGGCATTTGCCTCTTGAAAAAATAACTCCTGAAATAGCCAAAATAAGACATTTAAAACCAGGTGAAGAATTTACCGCTCCAGCAAGACTTGCAGGAATTAATAATATCGAGGACTTAATTGAGAGAGTAAGAAGAATTAGGGAAGTAACAGGTGGAAAACCTGTTGGTATTAAGTTTGCTTCTGGACATATTGAAGAAGATCTTGAATATGCTTTGATGGCAGATCCTGATTTTATAACTATTGACTGCAGAGGTGGTGCAACTGGATCAACTCCTAGGTTTATTAAAGATAATGTAGGTGTTCCAGCAATATTTGCTATAAGTCGAGCAAGGAAATATCTAGATAAAGTAGGTAGTGAGGTCACTTTATGTATTACAGGTGGTTTTAGAGATAGTTCGGATATTGCAAAAGGACTGGCTCTTGGTGCTGATGCTATAGCTTTGGCTACAGCGTCTTTAATATCAATTGGTTGTATGCAATCACGAATTTGTCATACAGGAACTTGTCCTACTGGTATTGCAACACAAGATGAAAGTCTAAGAGCTTTATTCAATGAAGAAAGAGCATTGAAACAATTCGAAAATTTCTACTTAGGCACAGCAAATGAATTAAAAGTATTTGCAAGATCAAATGGGAAAGATGATATTCATCATCTTGATTTAAGTGATTTAATGACTTTAAGTCAAGAAGTTTCTGATATTATAGAAGTTAAACATGTTTAATATTAGGGGGTATTGATGAACTATATTCTACTAGCCATAGGATTGGTTATACTAGTAAAAGGTGCGGATCTATTAGTGGATGGTGCTTCAAGAATTGCCAAAATATTAAAAGTACCAGCATTTATTGTAGGTTTAATTTTTGTGTCTTTGGGCACCAGTGCGCCTGAATCTACCATTGGTATTATTTCTGGATTTAGTGGAACTAATCTTTTGACGCTTGGTGATGTTATTGGTAGTAATATAGTTAATATTGCTATAGTAATGGGAATAACTGCTATGGCTTTACCTTTGACCATAGACTCTATGGTGGCTAAGAGAGAAATTCCAATATCTTTAGCAGTTCAAGGTTTATTGTTGTTTATGTTGATCACTGGTAGTGTACTTTCAGGATTTGAAGGTATAATTTTACTTTTAGGTATGTTGACTTTTGTATTGTATGTTGTTAATAAATCGAAAGCTGTAATCAGAAAAGAAAAACCTGATACGGAATTTGAAGGGGATGTTTTTGAATATCTAGAAAATCAGAAGGTTTTCTCTCAAGGAAAAGGAAGAGTTCGAAAAAAAGATTTACCTAAAGCGATAGTTATTTTTATAGGTGGGCTTTTTGCACTTATAGGTGGAGCTCAGCTTGTAGTTGACAATGCAGTTCAGATAGCAAATTCAATTGGTTTAAGTGAAGAGTTTATTGGTATTACTATAATTGCTTTTGGAACATCATTGCCAGAGTTGGTAACTTGTTTGACGGCTGTATTTAAGAAGGAAGCTGATATTGCTGTTGGGAATATCATAGGTAGTAATATTATTAATATTTTATTTGTACTTGGTCTTACTAGTGTGATTCATCCAATTTTAATTAATAATTATATATTATTTGATGTATTGGTTATGCTTTTAACAACTATTCTTTTGATGGTGCCTGCTTTAGTTCATGGTAAAATAAACAGAAAATGGGGATTTTTCATGGTGGGTCTTTATATAATCTTTCTAGCTTATAAGATTAGTACTTTAGTTTGAAGCAGAGGTGTATTTTTTGAAAAATATAGATGATTTTATATTGATAATTATTATATTATTTTTATTTTGGAATTTGATAACATTTTTTTTAATGGGTATAGATAAGTATAAATCAGTAAAGGGTCATTATCGGATTAAAGAATATACATTGATTATGACAGCCTTTTTGATGGGTGGTGTTGGTACTCTAGCCGGTTCTTTGTTTTATAGACATAAAACAAAGAAAATAAAGTTTAAAGTGCTACTTCCAATGGCTGTAATAGTGAATATTGGTGTTATTGTCATGGTTGTTAAATATGTGTTATAGGTTGATGGTTTATATTATTAAACCATCTTTTTTTGCTTTCGTTTAATATCATAATCCTTCGTATTATGGTATTATTATTTTAATATGTATGATTAAATAGTGATAATTATTTAAAGAATGGAGACAAGGTATGAGCAAAATTATTATTGTCGGAGGTGTAGCTGGTGGAGCGACCGCTGCAGCACGATTAAGAAGATTAAATGAACATGATGAAATTATAATATTTGAGAGGGACGAGTATATTTCCTTTGCCAATTGTGGGTTACCATACTATATTGGTGGTGTTATAAAAGATAGAGATCATCTATTGGTTCAAACTGTGGAAGGAATGTCTAAAAGATATAGATTGGATATTAGAAATTTTAGTGAAGTTGTTGCTATACATCCTGAAACTAAGACAATATCTGTTTTTGATAAAAGAAAAGAAGTTAGTTATGATGAAACTTATGACAAATTGATCCTTTCTCCAGGGGCGAATCCCTTTGTTCCTTTATTTGAGGGAGCAGAGGATGCAGATAATATTTTCACTTTGCGCAATATTCCTGATACTGATAAGATTAAAAACTATATAACTGAAAAAAATCCTAAAACTGCTTTAGTTATGGGTGGTGGTTTTATTGGCATAGAATTAGCAGAAAACCTGGCTGAAAAGGGTATTAATGTAACTATAGTAGAAAAAATGCCGCAAGTTTTAAGGATTTTTGATTTTGAAATGTCTCAGATTCTTCACGAAGAATTAAACAAAAATGGAGTTAATGTTTTGCTTAATGAGAGTGTAACTTACTTTAAAGATAAGGGGCATACTGCAATTTTAAGTACTGGACGAGAAATAAAGACTGATATGGTAATTCTTGGAATAGGAGTAGTTCCAGAAAATAAATTATGTAAATCTGGAGATCTGGCCATTGGACCAAGAGGTCATATTTTAACTAATACGAGCTTACAGGTGTTTGATTCAAAAACTAAAGAGGTTAATGAAGATATTTATGCTATCGGTGATGTTATTGAAGTATTGGATAGAATAAATAATAGTCCGACTGCCATTCCTTTAGCTTGGCCTGCCAATAGACAAGGTAGACTTGTGGCAGATCATATAAATGGTAAGGAAATTGCCTATAATGGAACTCTTGGATCTTCTGTCTTGAAGATATTTGATCTAACTGCAGCTGCTACAGGGAATACTGAAGCTTTATTAATTAGTAAAGGTATAGATTACAAGTCTATTTCTGCTCATCGAGCTAATCATGCTACCTATTATCCAGGTTCTTCAACTATATCTATGAAGATTCTTTTTTCGCCAGCTGATGGTAGAATTTTAGGCGCTCAGGCTATAGGTAAAGAGGTTACTGAAAAAAGAATTGATGTTATAGCGACCGTGATGTCCTTAAAGGGTAAAATAAGTGATTTATCTTCATTAGAGTTGTGTTATGCACCTCCATTTTCTTCTGCAAAAGATCCAGTTAATGTTCTAGGCTATATTGGGGAAAATATTAGTGCGGGAATGTATGACTTAGTTGATGTAAAAGACATTGAAAGGTTAGTGAAAGAAGGTGGTTTGTTACTTGATGTAAGAACTGCCATCGAGTATTCTGTTGGTATAATTCCTGGAGCCTATAATATACCTGTTGATGAATTAAGGGAAAGAATAGAGGAGATTACTTCTCCTAAGGATGCTCCTATTTATGTAACCTGTCAGGTAGGTCTAAGAGCTCATATTGCTATTATGATATTAAAAGGATATGGTTATACTAATTTATATAATCTATCTGGTGGGTATTTAACTTATAGGAATTTCAAGTATGTTCCTGTCTTGAAGACGTATGAAGATATTGAAAGTAAACTTGATGTGGATCAACAAATACCATCTCCGGCAACAGCTGAGAGCTTGGATGAAATAACGGATATTATCAAGATTAATGCTAGCGGGTTACAATGTCCTGGTCCTTTGATGGCAACTTATAAGGCAATTAACGATGCAAATGTTAATGATATTATTGAAGTTACTGCAACTGATTTTGGGTTTACTAAAGATATTGTAGAATGGTGCAAGGTCAATGGTCATACTTTAGAGTCTATAAAGCCGGACAAAGGCTCATTTATTGTTAGAATTATCAAGGGTCAGAAAGAAAATTGCAATTTGGGTATGATGGATCAAAAGAATGCGACAATTGTTGTATTTAGTGGAGAGTTAGACAAGGCTCTAGCTGCTATGATAAT
>JAGXHX010000043.1 GCA_024635955.1 Bacillota bacterium | reverse complement strand
GGCTTCAAAAGGACATTTTCAATTGATGAAAAAGTTGATAAATGAAACAGGATGTTTTTTATCATTTCTAGATTATCCATTAGCACCTGAAAACTCATCTGAAGAGGTAATTTCATGGTCATTATCAGCTTATGAGGCATTAGTAAAGAAGTATCCTGATCATTCCTTTATAATGATTGGAGATTCTGCAGGTGGTAGCTTAGCATTTTCTCTTTCCATGTTAATTAGAGATAAAGGGATTAAACAACCTAAAAAAATAATTCTATATTCTCCTTGGTTGGATATTGGTCTTACAAATCCCAAAATTCAAGAATTTAAAAAAAGGGATTTCATTCTTGATATGGACAAATTAAAAGAGATTGGGAATATATATAGAAAAGACTTACCTGAAAAAAATCCTTTAGTTTCTCCAATATATGGGAATCTAAATAACTTGGGTGAAATTGCAATATTTTATGGAAGTGAGGAAATATTATATCCGGATTGTAAAGAAATGTGCAATAGAAAAGACTTGGCAGGAAGTTATATTAGTAGTTTTATATATCAAAAAATGCAACATGACTGGGTAATATTACCAATTTCTGAAGCACAAAAAGCATTGGAGGAAACAATAATGTTTATTAAGGAGAAAATAGAGTGAAAGAAAATATGGAAAATTCATATATTTGTTATTGCAACAAAGTTACAGAAAATGATATTAAATTAGCCATCGAAGAAAAAAATGCTAAAACTGTTGAAGAGGTAATAAAGATAACTGGAGCTATGCTTAACAGTAATTGTAAAATTAATAACCCTAAGGGTAAATGTTGTCATTCTGATATAGTAGAAGTATTTAATAAATATATATAAAAGATAAAATAATGAAGCATTGAAAAAGGGAGAGAGATGAAAAAAAAATATAAAATAGCAATAATAATTATTATTATAATTTTAACTTCCGTTCTAGTATTTGGTTTAATTTTAAATAACTTGAAACAAGGAAAGCAAAATACTGAAAAAAAGGTAATAAATCAAGAAGAAATCAATCAACTTGGTGATTTACACACAAACCTTAGTAAATATGATGCTATAAATGGTGATATTTCTAATGAAAACTCTTCATATTTACAAGTTCCAACTAGATATTTTGTTGTAGAAAGAACTGATACTAATAGTAAAACTGCAAGTGCTTTTGAATATTCACCAATATATTTTAGCCTTCCTGATGATTTGAAAGCAAAGTCTGATAGTGAAGTGAACACTTTAGTAAAAATTGTAAGAAGCACCTCAAATACAACTGATGAAAATGACAAGACTGTCAAACATGAAAATGTCGAAATAACAGTGATTGACATCCCATCTAGTAATATTATAACTCAATACCAAATGAATTCAGTGCTTCCTGTGCATGTTACAGATTCTGAAATAAGTTCTTCTCTTGTATCTTTGTGTGGATATAATTTAGGTGACTTATATAATAATATCCCTACTTATGCTCAAGTTAAACCAAGCAGTACTGAAATAAGAAAGGCAAATAAGCCTACTAAATATTTCATTGTAGAAAAAAATAAGGATATAAGCGAAAAGTTTACATTTTCCCAAATAAATACAAGTTTACCAATAGAATTATTGGCTACTTCAAGTAAAGAATTGAATACTTTAGTGTTGTTAGAATATAGTAAAACAAATTTTGGTACATACGGAAATGGTGCTTCGGCATATAGGCTAGATTTAAAAATCACTGCTTATGATATGAAAACAAAAAGATTAATCAATCAAGGTAATTTATATGGTGAACCACCAAGTTCAATTCCTAACACCACAACAGGTGGTGCAACTGGTACAATCTCTTATGACGAGATTGTAAGCTATCTAGAAAAATTAGCAGGTTATATACAATAATTGGTTTTTAATTTAAATGTGAAAACTCCTGACTCGAAAGTCAGGAGTTTATTAATATTTAGATAGAATTTTTAGTGAATCGTCTAATGCCTTCTTATAGGATAATGGTAGATCAAGTAAATCATCTCTAATCATACGGTAGGCACGATGGTGTGCCGCTGCTACCAGATTATCTTGAGGATAACATGAGTCCACTAGACTAGCTAATATTTCAGCTTCTTGTGTATAACCATTTTTATCAAGATAGTCAAATAAGGGTAACGCAAATTTTAATACATCACTGATTGTAATAATTTCAAATGTCATTTCACACACCTCCAGATAAATTATATTTATGATTGGATGATAACATAACATGCAAATATAATCAATATCGTAGCGTAATATATATTTATAATGAATAGAAAGATGGAGAGCAAATGCTCTCCATCAGGGATCGTTATTAATTTATTACAATGTTGAATTCAGGTGGTTTTCCTAAATGTCTTTTAACAGAGCATTGATCGAGAACTTTGATTAAAGCACCTTTGTATTTTTCTGGAAAATCAATTGGAGTATCTACTTCAATTTTAATATCAGTAACTCTGTGCTCTTCTTCATTCCAATTTGGAAACATTCTAATGTTAAGACCTTCTGTGTTAAGGTCTCTTTTAGTTAGAAAACTTAAAGCAAAAATACCACTACATGAAATTAATGAAGCCATAAATAAATCAAAAGGAGCCATTGCTTCATCATCCCCACCATTTTCTATTGGTTGATCTGTTAAAACATGATGCTTACCATAAATAACTTCTACTTTTTTACCACCGGGAAAATTCAAACTAAATTCGTCCATTTTTTATACCTCCGCAATTTTATTGGCCACATCTATAATTATATGCATTTTATTAATAATAGTCCGTGACTATATCACAATATAGTACTTGGTTTTACTGGAATATTACATTTTATAACCTATTTGACCTTAAAAAGGCTTGAAAAACATTGAAATAATAAAATATTTGTCAATCGTAATATATAGTAGTATAATGTCCGTATATGTATAAATAAGTAGGAGATAATAAAAATAAGGGAAATAATATGAGAAAACCAGCCTTTTTTAAAAAAATAAATTATTCTATATTTAATTCAATTATGATAGGACTTATTATGTTATTAATCCTAGCTATGGTTTTATTTTATACAACTGATAGACAAAAGCAAAAAAATTCATTAGATGTTACTCATAGATATGTTGCTTTTGAAAATCGTGTGCAAAGTTTTATCATGAACAATTCCACATTACTTGATGGATTTTCAGCCTATATTGAAACTTTTGATATATATTCTGAAAGTGATATATATAACTACTTAAATCATCTTTTAGTCGGAAGAATGTATTATATAAGAAATGTCTCTATTGTTAAAAACACTACAATTATTTGGAGTTATCCATTAGCAAATAATCAAGCTGCAATAGGAGTTGATCTTGTAACTGTACCTGACCAGTATGTGGCTGTAGATAAAGTAAGGACAACATTGCAAAATAGTTTTGATGGCCCAACTGATTTAATTCAAGGTGGAACTGGATATATAATAAGAAGACCTATTATAAAAGACGGAAAATATTGGGGAGTGTCCAGTATCATTCTAAATTCAGATAAGCTAGTCGAATTATTTGATGTATATGCAAAAGAAAGTAATATTAAAGTAGCGATTTTTAATAAAACGAATAATGAATCTTTAGTATATGGTGACGAAAATATAAAAAATCAAAAACCTATGGTTTTTAAAAGTAATTTTATTTATAATAATTTTACTTTTTATGTTTTACCTGAAGATAATAAAGTTTATGACTATTTACCAATATATATTTTAATCGCTATTGTCGGACTTATAATAACATCTTCCATCACATACCAATCCTATAAATTCTTTATGGGACATGAGGACGTAAAAAGAAAAAATATAATACTTAAAAAAACTTCAGTTAAGGATAAATTAACAGAAATATATAATCGTAGCTACCTGGATGCTTTACTAGTTGAAGAAATTCAATTGGCAGATAAAAATGATAGCACTCTTTCTGTAATATATTTTGATTTGGATTATTTCAAATATATAAATGATACACATGGTCATACTCTAGGTGATACTGTTCTTAAGGGAATAACTATCCTAGTGAAAGGACACCTAAGAAATAGTGATGTTTTTGCTAGATGGGGTGGTGATGAGTTTGCTATTTTAATGCCAAATACTAATATAGATGGTGCTTTAATAGTGGCTGAAAAGATCAGAGTTAATGTGGCTGAATATAATCATCCTATAGTAGGACATACAACTGCAAGCTTTGGAGTTGCTCAATACTCTCCAGGAGAAACACCTGGTAATCTGTTTGATCGTGTTGATAAAGCACTTTATTTTGCTAAAGAGAGTGGCAAAAATAAAGTTTGCACCTATAGTTTAGATGGCAATTTAATGTGTCTCTAAACATTTTGAATCAAGTGAATAAATAAAATAATGATAATATACTACATAATTATAAAAAATTGTGTAGTATATTTTTAATTTCGGCAAAAATATAGTAAAATAGTAATGTTAGGAGTATTTCTAATCTATACAGATTAATAATACTTTGACTTTTTAATGAAAATTTATGAGATGGAGATAAAAATGAAAACGAAAACGAAAATAAAAAAACAACATAGTACATTTATGACATTAGAACATTGGTATAGTTTTAAAACTAAACTAGTCGGTGAAGGTATAGCTGTTGGTGCAATTGTAGGCTTTGTTGTTGTGTTTTTTCGTTTTCTTCTAGAAAAGGTAGGCACCTTTACTTTAAATATTTATTCAATTGTAAGAGAAAATATGAATTTATTTCCATTGTTAATGATAGCTTTAGTTATTGTCGGAATACTTATTGGTTTGATATTAAAATTTGAACCAATGAGTTCAGGTAGTGGTATACCACAAATTGAAGGACAATTAATGAGGAAATTTGAAGTTTCCTGGTGGAAAGTATTATTAGCAAAGTTCTCAGGTGGAATATTGGCTATTGGTGCTGGATTATCACTTGGTCGAGAAGGTCCATCAGTGCAAATTGGGGCAGCTATCGGACAAGGTTTTGGTAAAATATTTAAAAGAACGAAAATTGAGGAAAAATTCCTCATAACCTGTGGTTCTAGTGCTGGACTTGCAGCGGCGTTTAATGCACCATTAGCTGGATTGATGTTTGCTTTAGAAGAACTGCATAAACACTTCTCTGCGAAAGTTTTAACCTCGGCTATGGCGGCAGCTATTGTAGCAGATTTTATTTCTAAACATTTTTTCGGTTTACAGCCAGCTTTTAATCTGAGAAATGTTCTTGTCTTACCTCAGAATTATTTTATTTCTATTATTGTACTAGGGATAATTATTGGAGCTTTTGGTGCAATTTTTAATAAAATTTTAATAAAAAGCATGAAATTTTATGGTCGGTTAAACTGGGTTCCATTTTGGGCTAAGCCTATAATACCCCTATTGTTTGCAGGAGTTCTGGGGATTGTATTACCAGTAGTACTTGGTGGGGGACACAATCTAATAGAAACATTAACTCATGGTGGTATTGGAATAAAATTATTGGTAATTATTTTAGTTGTAAAATTTTTCTTTACTATGATAAGTTATGGATCTGGAGCAGCCGGTGGTATTTTTCTGCCACTACTAGTATTAGGCGCATTAGTTGGTAGTCTATATGGTAATTTTCTCCATATTGCTTTTAATATGGATAGTACTCTTATATCAAGTTTTATAATACTTGCAATGGCTGGTACATTTGCAGCTATTATTAAAGCTCCTTTAACTGGTATTATTTTGATTCTAGAAATGACTGGAGGCATAAGTCATTTACTAGCTTTGGCTCTTGTCTCAATAACAGCCTTGATAGCATCTGACCTTCTAAAATCAGCACCTATTTATGAGACACTTTTAGATAGAATTCTTAAAAAAACAGATACTAGTGATTATGAAGGTGATGCTCGTACAAAAATTCTTATTGAAAAGGCAGTTGTATTGTCATCTAGAGTAGATGGTAAATTAGTGAAAGAAATAGAATGGCCTGCACATAGTTTATTAATAACTATTAAAAGATGTGAAAAAGAAATTATTCCTAATAGAGAAACTCAAATTTTAAGTGGTGATTTATTAATTATACTTACTGATGAATTCCATGCTTCTGCTGTTATTAGTAAATTAACAAAAATTGCAGAAGAAAGTAGGTTTGATTAATAGTAAAACTATATGGTGAGAGGAAAAATGGATAAATTGAAAAAATTCCCTGGACCTATAGGTAGATGGTAATTAATAGCTTTATGCTATAATTAAAATAAAAAGAATGTGAGGGCGGTATGTTTAGTTTTATAATAGCAGTTGGAGAAAACAATGAAATGGGACTTAATAATCATCTCCCTTGGCATTTGCCAAAAGAGATAGGATATTTTAGAAGCGTAACAGAATGGCATACTATAATCATGGGACGTAAAACCTTTGAAAGTTTACCTCGAGTTTTACCAAATAGAAAACATATCATTTTAACTAGGGATGAAAATTATAAATACGATCATCCTGATGTAGTTATAGTAAATTCTCTTGATGAAGTATTTGATAAAGTGAAGACGGAGGAAGAAAACATAATAATAGGTGGAGCAGAAATCTTCCGCTTATTTCTTCCTTATACAAATAGGATTTATTTAACTGTAGTTCACAAAAAATTTGATGCAGATACTTTCTTTTTTAAACTTGATATGGATCAATGGATTGAATCAAAAAAATGGGATGCTGTAATGGATGATAAAAATAACATACCATACACCTATTATATTTTGGACAGAAAAAAATCATAAGAGGTGATAAAGATGAAAAATATTATTATAATGGGAGCGGCTGGGAGAGATTTTCATAACTTTAATACCTGTTTTAAGAATAGGTCTGATATTAAAGTTGTAGCTTTTACTGCCACACAAATTCCTGGCATTGACAGTAGAGTTTATCCAGCTGAACTTGCAGGTAAAAATTATCCTGAGGGTATACAAATATTTCCGGAAAATCAACTAGAAGAATTGATTGATCGTTTTAATGTTGATGAAGTAATATTTGCCTATAGTGATGTTTCACAAGAATATGTAATGCAAACAGCAGGGAAGATATTAGCCAAAGGTTCTGATTTTAAACTAATGGGGCCTAAAAGCACAATGCTAAAATCCGATAAGAATGTTATTGCTGTTACAGCAACCAGGACTGGAAGTGGTAAAAGTCAGGTTTCCAGATATATTGGTAAAATGCTACAAGAAGCTGAAATAAAAACTGTTATTGTAAGACATCCTATGCCTTATGGTATTTTGGCTAAGCAAAAAGTACAACGTTATAGCAATTTCCAAAATTTAGATAAATACAACTGTACTATAGAAGAAAGAGAAGAATATGAACCACTTATAGAGTCCGGATTTGTTGTTTTTGCCGGTGTGGATTATGAAGCGATACTTAAAGAGGCTGAGAAAGAGGCTGACTTTATAATCTGGGACGGGGGTAATAATGACTTTTCCTTTTATGTACCGGATATAAATATAGTAGTCGTTGACCCATTGAGAATAGGTGATGAGAAAACCTATTATCCGGGAGAATCTAACTTGCTTAGTGCTGATATAGTTATTATTAACAAAGTGAATTCTGCGTTGGCGGAAAATGTTGAGAAATTGAGAAAAACAATAACTGAAATGAATCCTAAGGCAAGGATTGTCATGGCTAATTCAAAAATAACCGTTGATGAACCAGAGTTGATTAAAGGTAAAAGAGTTTTGGTTATTGAAGATGGACCTACACTAACCCATGGTCAAATGTCTTTTGGAGCTGGTGTTGTGGCAGGAAAGCTTTTTGAAGCTAAAGAACTAATAGATCCACATCCTTTTGCGGTAGGTAGTATTGCTGAGACACTAGATAAGTGGAAACAGTTAAAGAATCTTGTACCTGCTATGGGTTATAATAAAGAGCAAATTAAAGATTTAGAGGCTACTATAAATAATTCTGAAGCAGATTTGATTTTAGTAGGGACTCCAATAGATTTAACCAGATTTATGAATATTAATATACCTGTTGTCAGGGTTAGATACGAGCTGGAAGAAATAGATAATACTTTAGGCAAATTGATGATAGAGGTTTTGAATAATATAGACGGTTAGGTTATTATAAGATATGATATATTAAAAGTATATTCAAAGATAAATTACAAATAATATTTAGGAGGAAAGAATAAAATGAATCCAATAGTTACAATTGATTTAGAAAATGAGGGTGTTATTAAAATAGAACTTTATCCTGATATAGCACCTAATACGGTTAATAATTTTATTTCACTAGCACAGTGTGGTTATTATGATGGTTTAACCTTTCATAGAGTCATTCCTGGTTTTATGATACAAGGTGGATGTCCTACAGGAAATGGAACTGGTGGACCAGGTTATGTAATCAATGGTGAGTTTACAGAAAATGGTTTTGAAAATTCTTTGCAACATAAACGGGGGGTAATATCCATGGCTAGAACCAACCAGCCAGATTCTGCTGGTTCTCAATTTTTTATAATGGTTGAAGACTCTTCATTTTTAGATAGACAATATGCATCTTTTGGCAAAGTGATTGTAGGCATGGAAGAAGCTGACAAAATAGTCTCTGTTATTACTGATAGTAATGATAAACCAATAGAACCTCAGATAATGAATAAGGTTTCTGTAGAAACATTTGGTGTAGAATATCCAGATGTTATAAAATGTAAAGTATAAGTAGTATAATTTATTAATAGTTTTAAAAGGGTTTCAACAATAGTTAAAACCCTTTTAAATTATAAGGTGATGTATTTGATTGGGTGTTATATAAATGAAGGAAACTAGTCTATATTATGGTGCAAAAAAGTATTTTGAAGAACAAGGTTTTACTGTTAGAGCTGAAGTTAAAGATATTGATGTTTGTGCAATTAAAGATGATTTGCTAATTGGTGTAGAATTAAAGTTAAATCTGACTGTAGATTTACTTGTACAAGGTGCATTAAGACAGAAAATTTGTGATCTTGTCTATATTGCTGTGCCAAAACCTAAAAGAGTCAAGAAGAATAGACGGTTTACTAATATGCTTCATTTATTAAGACGATTAGAACTTGGACTTCTATATATTGATATTGAAAAGAACGAAGCTTATGAAGTTTTAGAACCGGCTTTTTTCAACTTGGATAAAGCTAGGAAAGCTTTGGTTGGTAAACGTCAAGCTTTGTTGCGTGAGATAAAAGGTCGTAGTCTTAGTCTGAATGAAGGTGGTTCTTCCAAAGTGAAGTTAATGACTTCATATAGAGAAGATGCACTTAAGGCTGTGGCTTTATTAAATATACAGTGTGTTGGAGCACCAAAGGATTTAAAAAAGATTGGGCTAAAGACTTCTATTTTTAGGGATAATTATTATGGTTGGTTTAAAAATATTTCTAGAGGGACATATATTCTTGATGATACAAAACACGAAGAATATGAAGTTTATAAGGAATATATCAACTTATTTCAGGAAGAATTAAATTCATAGAAATATATAGATTACTCACTGTTAATTGTGATGAAAATGTGATATAATGAGTGTAGTTATTAGGATTGTGGCTGAAAAGCTGCTATAATTTGAGCTTTTTAATTTGGTCTTAATAGATGTTAGCTTATCATTTATGAAGGTTAAGCTAGTTTTTGTTAAGACCAAAATTTTTTTCTTGCTTGTACTACATATTAAGTAAGCAAGTGGGTTTTTTCTAAATGGAATATCAGTATTCCCGGAAAGAAAGGAGTTTGTTTATGTTTGAAATTGGAGAATTTGTAGTTTATGGTAACAATGGTGTTTGCAAGGTTGAGGATATTGGCACAATAGATGTGCCAGGTTTACCAAAGGATAGGGTATATTATACTTTGAAGCCTCACAAAACAAAAGGCGGTAAAATATTTACACCTGTAGATAATCAAAAGGTTATTATACGTAATGTTATAGCCAAAGAAGCGGCCTTAGAATTAATAGATGACATAGTTAACATAGATTCACTTGGAGTTATGGATGAAAAGAAAAGAGAATTCGCCTATAAGGAAGCATTCCAAAAATGTGATTGCAGAGAAATGGTGAAGATAATAAAAACAATTTACACTCATACCGAAGAACGTTTGGCAGAGGGTAAAAGAGTATCGAATTGTGATGAGAGATATTTTAAAATGGCTGAAGAAAGATTCTATGGAGAATTATCCATTCCTATGGAAATGGAAAAGGATGAAGTTAAAGAGTATGTTACAGCACGAGTTGAAGGCTTAGCATAATACATATAAAAAGAAGGGCTGGAAACAGTCCTTCTTTTTATTTATAATATGTTATAATAATGACAAATAAGTTTATGATAGGTATCAAGGGTAGCTGAAAGAATGGGTGAAGAGAACCTAGGCTATTTATCTCAGGATTGGTATTATCTCGATCATTCTAAAATGTCTAAAAATGAGTTGGCTAAAGTAAATTTGGATCATCCTGATGCTTTTATTGAACATTATACTGTGCATAAAAGTTTATTATAAAAGGGAGGTATATTATGGAATTTGTAAAAGTAGCAACTACTAAAGATTTATCAAAGGGTAGTAGGTTGAAAATAACTGTAGGAGGCAAAGATATTTTGCTTTCTAATATTAATGGTGAGTATTTTGCTATTGATAATAAGTGCAATCATATGGGGGGCTCTTTGTATGATGGTCAAATGGAAGGTGACAAAATCATTTGTCCTAAACATGGTTCTGTTTTTAATTTAAAGACCGGAAAGGTTGAGGAAAGAGGCAAACTTTTCTTTATAAAGGTAAAAGTGGAAGATCAAAGAAGTTATCCAGTTAAAATAGATGATGGGAATATATATATTGAAATGGATTAATTTTCAGCCCCTTGATAAATTATTTTTATCAAGGGGTTAACTATATAAATATACCTTATTTTAAACTTAAATATGTATTGATTTTTATGGTAGTGGAATTAATGATCCTACAAATCTTGTAACTTATAAAGTTATTGGAGATGATATAGTATTAGGAGCTCCAACAAGAACAATTACAACTATTCCAGTAGAGAGTGCAATGGACTACACACTATATGCTAAATGGGTAGAAGTGCCTACACTTCCACAAACTGGTGAATATGGAATTTTAATTGGAGCAATAAGCACAATTAGCATAGCTGGTGCAGGAATAATTACTCTAAGGAAAAAAAGCTAGTGATAAATAAATAGTTATATTAATAAAGGGTTTCAGTCATTATTCTGAAATCCTTTATTCTTTTTTTTTGTACGGACAGGAAAGCCTGAGGAAAGAGGTAAATTTTTCTTTTTAAAAGTTAAGGTGCATGATCAACAGAGTTATCCAGTTAAAATAGAGGGAATAGATATTATGAAATAAATTAATTTTTAAAAAGACCTAACCTTATTATTCAATATTCGGTCTTTTATATAATATAAGTATTACTAAACCTTCGATGTAGAATCGATAGACATTGACAATAATATATAATATATATATAATTATTACATTGTACATTTTATTTTATTAATTATTTTTATAAAATAGCTATAAATTGTTTTTATTTTTTTGTAAAAATTTAAGGAGGTTAGTATGAAGAAGAAAAATATTATTAAAGGATTAGTGATTACATTAATTGTTTCTTTAGGTTTTATATTTAGTTCATCATTTGTTTTTGCTCATAATTCTAATTGGCTTGATCCATCATCTTATTCAAACAGTGATGTTACTAATGCAGAATTAGCATATACACAAGATGGAGAGTATGTATATTTCGACAGTTCTAAGAGTCGTGTGTATTATAATTTTGGAGATAGTATAGTTCCAGATGAAGCGATTATTGAGGGGATAGAAGTTAGATTAGATGCCTATAAGGATTCATCTCCTACATTAGATGGTTTTAGCGAATCATCTCCAATAGACACATTAGGTGTTCAATTATATACAAGTTGGAGAACCATGGTAGGCTTTAAGGACACTAAACTTTTGGTGTCAGATACAGTTAAAATTGGAACTATGAAGAACACTGGAATATTGCCTGATACTGATACTAATAATTATATTGTATTAGGATCTGCTTCTGATAAATGGGATTATGAGGACTTGACAGCAGCTAATGTTAATTCATTGAAAATTAAAGTTACATTTTCTAGGGATTCTAGTATAGGTGATTACCTAGATCATATTCAATTAAGAGTAACTTACACAATGCCTTCATATAATATTGACTATAATTTGAATGGAGGAGCTAATAATCCTGATAATCCTTTAACTTATGATATTCTTGGAGATGACATAGTCTTGGAAGCTCCAACAAGGACTGGATTTACTTTTGGCGGATGGTATGATAATTCTGAACTTACAGGAACAGCAATTACAACTTTAGCTAAAGAAAACGAAGTGGATTATACACTTTATGCGAAATGGGTAGAAGTTCCAATACTTCCACAAACTGGACAATATGGGATTTTAATTGGAGCATTAATTACTATAACTTTAGCTGGAGTAGGTATGATTGCTATAAAAAAAAATAAAAGTAAGAGTTAGTATATCAATGTTTTAAATAGTTTTTATAATAAGGGTTTCAGTAGAATTACTGGAGTCCTTTATTCTTTTATAGTAATATTTATTCTTAAGTGATATAATTTATTTAAATTTATTTTAAGTGTGGGGATTTAAAATGAAAAATATACTATATAGGAGTAAAGGCAATTAAGTCATATATTGTAGAAATTGTGGCTCTAAAATTAGTTCCAACCATGGTAAATCATGCAGAAAATGCGGAACACCTGCAACAATTAAACTTGAAGAATTAGCAAAAAGGATTGGTGTTTAAAAATTTTTTGAAAGGGAGTGTGAACAATATGAAAAAGAAATATTCAATATTATTTTTATTATTTGGCGTACTATTCCTTTTTGGATGCTTTAAAACCCAACCACAAAGTGAGTTGATTATAACTTTAAATGGAAGCTATTTAGATAATTTTAAAACTGATACAGCAATTAAGGATGAAAATATATTTAAATCATATTTAAATAGAATATCTTTGGAAAAAATAATTTTTGTTACGTTTGGAGAAACAATACATCTAGAATTTAAAGGTGAATCACCTGATTTTATATACTTAACTGATAGTCTTTTAAATCCTGATGGTGAATATTTATATGATTCACACTTGGACATGATAATTGAATATACACAAGAAAATAATAAAAATTATAGCTGGATAGTTAAGGATCATTCTTCTGCCTACATGGTGCCTGCAACAGAAAGTGAAAAAGGCATGTTCCGAGGAATAAAAATTGATGCATTTTTTGGAGAACAAAAGATAACATACTTATTCGTAATTCAAACAGCTGTCAAAAAATAAAGGTAAATGTGAATTGCTTAAACTGCATTTAGTATAAAACTTGGTGCAGTTTTTTATTAAGAAATATGAATTCAATAAGAAAGGGTAGTATGGATTTTTTTGTAGAGCCGTTAAAACATTTTTAATATTATGCTATATTATATATAAGTGTTAATTTGATGACAAAAGATTGGGGTAATTATGGGTTTTCTTTTTAGAGTATTAGAATTATATAAGGATAGATGGAGTTTTTTTCTTAAACTACTTATAGAACACATTTATCTAACTTTCATTGCAATATTAATCATAACAGTTATTGGTTTAATACTTGGAATAATAATGACTAGAAATAAAACGCTAGCAAATATTATAATGACGTTAGTCAACTTTATCTATACAATACCTTCAATTGCCTTGTTCGGATTATTTGTAACAATTACAGGAATTGGTTTTACAAGTGCTTTAATAGCTTTAGTTATCTATGGCTTGCTACCAATAATCAGGAATACTTATGTAGGTATTAATGAAGTTGATCCTTTCTTAATAGAATCAGCAATTGGTATGGGAACAACGAATAGTCAACTTCTATATAAGGTTCAGTTACCATTGGCACTACCAGTGATTTTTGCAGGTTTTAGAACAATGGTTATTATGACCATTTCCTTAGGAGCAATAGCATCGTTTATAGGAGCTGGTGGACTAGGTGTAGCTATTTGGAGAGGTATTACAACGTATTTCCCGGAAATGACAGCAGCAGGAAGTTTGCTGGTAGCATTATTGGCAATATTTATTGATTTAATCTTAGGAGGTATTGAAAAAAACATCAGAAGAAAAATTCTAGGAAATTAAGGGAGGAATAAATATGTTAAAAAAAATAGCAGGTATTTTACTAATAGTATTTGTAACAACAATATTTGTAGGATGTCAGAAAGAGAGCAAGAAAGTAGTCATAGCTTCAAAACCTCATACTGAACAATATATACTAGCAGAAATGCTAACATTACTTGTAGAAGAACATACAGATATCACTGTGGAGAAAAAACTTGGCATTGGTGGAGGAACAGCTAACATACATCCAGCAATGTTAAAAGGGGAAATTGACATATACCCAGAATATACAGGTACAGGCTGGTTATTTGTCCTTAAGAAGGACTTAATTGCAAATCCTGATGAACTATATACCGAAGTAAAAAAACAGTATGAGAAGGAATATGGCATCACTTGGCTTGATATCTATGGTTTTAATGATACCTACGCATTAGCTGTTAAAAGAAGTGTTGCAGATAAATATAATTTAGAAACTTATGATGATTTAGCAAAAGTTAGTAACCAATTAACCTTTGGGGCTGAATATGATTTCTTCGAAAGAGAAGATGGCTATAATGGTCTTAAGAAAACTTATGGATTTAATTTCAAAGCAACTAAAGAAATGGATATTGGCTTAAAATATGAAGCTATTAGCGCTGGCGGCTCTGCTCAAGTTGATGTAATTAATGCCTTTTCAACTGATGCTTCATTAAAACAATATGATCTTAAAGTACTTAAAGATAATAAAAACTTTTTCCCAGCTTATCAAGCAGCAACTTTAATTAGAGATGAAACATTAAAAAAATATCCTGAATTAAAAGAGGTTCTAAATATGCTTGCTGGTAAAATCAGCGATGATGAAATGATTCAAATGAACTATGCTGTAGAAAAAGAAAAGAAAGATCCAGTTAATGTAGCTAGAGACTTTCTAAAAGAGAAAGGCTTGTTGTAATGTCAATAATCACCTTTTCCAATATAAAGAAAACATTTGATGAAGTTAAAGTGCTTGAAGACTTTAACCTAAATATTGACGAAGGTGAATTTGTAGTTCTCCTTGGTCCTTCTGGGTGTGGAAAAACAACTATTCTTAAACTTATTAATGGCTTGCTTATACCTGATAAAGGACAAATTGCCATAAAAGAAAAATCCATCACCGAGTGGAATCCAATTGAATTAAGAAGAAGCATGGGTTATGT
>JAGXHX010000042.1 GCA_024635955.1 Bacillota bacterium | reverse complement strand
TTTCCTGATAGTAGATAGTCATGGAACAGGTCAATCTTATATAAATGATGTTTTTTTATTAATGATTGGTTTTTTTATTGTTGAGATGATATTTTTCTTTATTGGTTTTTTCTTGTCAACTGTATTAAAACGTGCAAAATTAGCTCCATCAGTTGTAACTTCAATTTTATTGATTACTTTCATAATGAGTGTTTTGGCTGATATGTTTGATAGTCTTAATTGGTTCAGATATTTAAGTCCATTCTCATATTTTGATCCTAAAGTTCTTCTTGGCTTTATTAGTATTAATATAGTTCAAGTAGGTATTGGTCTTTCATTAATTGTAATACTTTGTTCTCTTTCCTTTATCTTTTATAACAAAAGAGATTTAGAGATATAAAATAAATAGGGTTTAATATCAATCACCCTTGAAAATGAAAGTTGGTTAAATTATGGAAAATAATCACAGCTCTACATATAAGAAAAATAGTATATCACTTATTGGTGCTGTAGGTTTAGGCACTGGAGTAATGATAAGTGCTGGAATTTTCGCTCTTGTTGGACAAGTTGCTGAACTGGCAGGTACTATATTTCCTCTAATCTTTATTGTTGGTGGAATTGTTACTGCCTTTAGTGCTTATTCCTATATAAAATTAAGTAATGAATTCCCATCTGCTGGTGGTATTGGTATGTTTTTGACGAAAGCTTATGGTAAAAGCACCTTAGCTGCTTCAGCTTCTCTTTTAATGGCCTTTTCTATGGTTATTAATCAAAGCTTAGTTGCTAGAACCTTTGGAACTTATACCCTGCAATTATTTGGTATTGATCAAATGAGTTTCCTTGTTCCCTTGTTGGGTGTTGGTTTACTAATATTAGCCTTTATCATAAATATATCTGGCAATCTTTTTATCGAGTCATTTACTTCTATTGCTTCTTTGTTGAAAATTGGCGGTTTATCAGTTTTTGCCATTGTTATATTATGGATTGCCGGGTTCTCCTTTGAAGCAGCAAAATCGGTAGGTAATACAGTCAATCCTACAAATGTTAGTTATATTGCAGCTATTGCTCTTACAATTCTTGCTTTCAAGGGATTTACTACAATCACTAATAGCGGTTCTGAAATTGTCAAACCTAATAAAAATGTTGGTAGGGCTATTATTATATCAATATCCATTAGCTTACTCATCTATTTGCTAGTATCTTGGGCTGTTTTAATCAGCTTACCTATAACTGAGATTATTCATGCGAAAAATTACGCTCTTGCTGAAGCGGCTAAGCCTGTCTTTGGGGGATTTGGACTGATATTTA
Source organism: Bacillota bacterium (assembly GCA_024635955.1). Taxonomy (GTDB): domain Bacteria; phylum Bacillota; class TC1; order TC1; family TC1; genus WTXA01. The sequence continues at coordinate 6,790 of JAGXHX010000042.1, read as the reverse complement.
CCGTAGTGATTGCTATTATTGCTACTATTTCCGGAATCATAGCAAGCGTGTTTGCTGTCTCTCGAATGCTTGCTATGCTAACTGATATGGAACTTATTCCTCATAAGGACTTTGGTATAAAGGGCAGAATACAGAAACATACATTAGTCTATACTATAATTATTGCTATGGTTTTAACAATATTTTTTGATTTAACCAAGATTGCCTCAATAGGAGCAATCCTATACTTAATTATGGATATGGTTATACATTGGGGAGTATTAAAACACTTGCGTAAAAAGGTGGGAGCCAACCCAGTGATTTTGATAATGGCATTATCCTTTGACGCAATTGTACTTGGGGCTTTCCTATGGATAAAAGCTACTACTGATTTATTTATCGTTATCGTTTCAGCCATTTTTATATTACTAATATTTTTTGGTGAACATTTCTTTTTAAAATTAAAAAACAAAAATTAACTAAAGAATAAATTAAATGGAATGAATCCTGTTTGTTACAGAATTCATTCCATTTTTTATTACTCAATTATGTTTTAATTTTAAATGTCTTGAATTGATATTAAGACGTCTTTTTGCAGTCTACATAAATATTTAATAGAATCTTCGTGAGATTCCTTTATTGCACCTGCTGTGCCATTTTTTAAGAGTTTAAAATAATAGCCCAACTGATGAGCATCAACAGCTGTTGCTCTTACACAACCATCTGTTGCTATTCCACCTAAAATTATTTCTTCGATACCTAATCCTCTGAGCATTAAATCAAGATCAGTTTGAAAGAAACTGCTGAACCGCTTTTTCAGGATAAAATAGTCACTATTGTCTATATTTATTGCTTCAATAAACTTTGCACCCCAGCTTCCAGCAATACAATGGGGCTTGGAGCATTCCAGTTCTCTGCCAAAATCACTCATATCAACTTTATGTTCTTGATAGATATGAAATATAGGAATATTTTTTTCTTTAGCAATTTTCAAGGCTTCATTGATTACTGGAATTGTATCACTTGCTCCCTGACAATGCATTGGAGCCTCATCAGCACCAAAATCATTCTGCATATCAATTATTAATAAAGCGCGTTTTTTCATAAAATGTAACTCCTATATTTATACTTAAATTCCACGTGCATTATTTCACGTGGAATTTAGATAATATTATTAATATTCAACTATTTCAATTCGTCAATTATTTCTTGTACATGCTGTAATTTCTTAGCTTTATAAACATTAGCACCACAAAAAAATAAACCATTCTCAAGTTTGCCAAGAACACCATCTCCAAGACTATCGGCTATACAATAGCCTACCTCGGTAGCACCAACACCGTGATTACAAGGAACAATACAATTACTCCTACATAAAATTTTTCTTGGTTCAAGATTTTTAATCAGAGGTGTATTTAGTGCCCTTGCAGGATATCCCACAGGAGACTTAACTATCTTTATGTCTTCTTCATTTGCATCAAGGAGAACCTGCTTAAATTCGTCACTAGCGTCACCCTCATATGTAAGAGCAAACCTAGTACCTAATTGAACAGCATCAGCCCCTAAGGCCATAATTCTGTCCACGTCAGCTTTATCCCAAATACCACCAGCCGCTATAACTGGCATAGTTCCCCATTTATCCCTTTCAGCAACAACATCTACAAGAATACTCTCAAGACTATGTTCAGGTTTAAATAGATCTTCTTCCTTAGCCCCTTGATGACCACCGCTAAGTGGACCCTCAACTATTATAGCATCTGGCAGACGACCAGCTCTTTGCCAAAATCTAGATATAACTTTTAAGGCTTTGCCACTTGATACTATAGGTACAATAGCAACGTCATTAGCCATATCCTTACATTTTTCAGCAACAATCTTAGCCAAATCAGTTGGCAAACCTGCTCCAGTTACTATAATATTAGCTCCAGCATCAATTGCATCTATTACAACCCTCTTATAGTCTGTAATAACATGTAAAATGTTACAAGCAAGAGGTGCATCTCCGCAAATCTTTCTAGCATTCTTAAAAATCTCTATTAAAGCTTCTCTGGAATGAGTATTTTCAACACCCAGGGGTCTACCTTCAACTAACTTTTTAACAAAACGACAATTATCATAATAACCTGTACCGACACTACTTATTGTGCCAAGACCACCAGCTGCAGATACAGTCCCAGCTAGATTACCCCAACTAACACCTACCCCCATGCCACCCTGGACTATTGGATATTTAATTTCATATTTACCTATTTTCAGGCTCATCTTCTTCCTCCATTTAATTATTAATAGAAAAATGTTACAATCTAATTGTATTAAAACAAGTATGTAATGTCAATAAAGGAGACGCTTTAATGAAAACACTTATAATCTATTATAGCCTTCAAGGTAATACAAAATTTACATCACTAGAATTAGCCAATATAATTGAAGCTGATACGTTAGAACTAATACCTCAAAATCCAATAAAATCCAAAGGTTTCAGTAAGTTCATCTGGGGTGGCAAACAAGTTGTAACCAACGAACTACCAAAGTTAAAACCATATAACTTTAAACAATCAGAATACGATCAAATTATAATTGCATCTCCTATTTGGGCATCAAGGTTTACACCAACTATATCCACTTTCCTATCCGAGAATGAAATCCCAGGAAACATTGCCTTAATCGCAACACATGAAGGTAGTAATTGCACAAAGGCTTTTCAAAAGATCATGGATAAATTACCAAATTGTAATTTAATAGGAACCCTAGATTTACTAAAACCATTGAAAAAACAAGAAGAAACAATGTTCAAACTAAAACAATTTAGCGAAAAATTAAAATAGTATATATTTTTTAATATTATTCACAGATACATAAAAGGGAAGCTTATAGCTTCCCTTTTATGTTATTATCTTTAATTAAACAAAGGTGTTGATAAGTATCTTTCTCCTGTATCCGGAAGAATTACCACTATATTTTTACCCTTATTTTCAGGATATTTAGCTATCTGCACTGCTGCATAAAGTGCTGCTCCACCTGATATTCCAACAAGAACACCTTCTTTAATAGCTAATTCTTTAGCAGTTGCAAAAGCCTCCTCATTATCAACCTGTATAATTTTATCATAAACATCAACATTTAAAGTATTAGGTATAAACCCTGCTCCAATACCCTGAATCTTATGAGGACCAGGTTTGCCCCCACTTAAGATATTTGATCCAACCGGTTCTACAGCTATCACTTGAATGTTGGGATTCATACTTTTTAAAAATTCACCTGCACCTGTTATAGTACCACCAGTTCCTATGCCAGCTACAAAAATATCTACTTCACCTTCTGTATCTTCCCATATTTCTGGGCCTGTTGTATTAAAATGCGCCCTTGGATTTGCTCCATTTTCAAATTGACTAGGTATAAAAGCAAAAGGTATAGATTGAGACAACTCTTCAGCTTTAGCAATAGCACCTTTCATTCCTAAAGCACCCTCAGTTAATACTAATTCAGCACCATAGGCTTTTAAAAGACTCCTTCTTTCTACACTCATAGTTTCAGGCATTGTTAAAATAACTCTATATCCCTTAGCTATCCCAACCATTGCCAGCCCAATACCTGTATTGCCACTTGTAGGTTCAATTATAACGGAATCCTTATTTAATATCCCTTTAGATTCTGCATCTTCTAACATAGCCTTAGCTATTCTATCCTTAAGACTTCCACCTGGGTTAAAAGACTCTAATTTACCTATAATCCTAGCATTCAAGCCAAGGCTATCTGCATAACTAGATAACTCTAATAATGGTGTTTTCCCAATTAAATCTGTAATTTTTTTATAAACTTTCATTTTCTATTCTCCTATTCTTTTAAACGCATTATCAAGATCATTAATAATGTCATCAATATGCTCAATTCCTACAGATAGTCTTATAGTATTTTCCTTTATACCTGAATTTAACAACTCTTCTTTCTTTAATTGAGAATGTGTTGTTGTAGCAGGATGTATTACTAAAGACTTAGCATCAGCTACATTTGCCAGAAGAGAAAATATCTCTAAGCTATCAATAAACTTTTTAGCCTCTTTAACTCCACCCTTGATTTCAAAAGTAAAGATCGAGCCAGCACCCTTAGGGAAATACTTATTATATAATCTGTTATATTCATTATCCTTTAACGCTGGATGATTAACCTTTTCAACCAAAGGATGTTTACTTAAATAATCAACTACTTTCAAAGCGTTTTCAACATGCCTTTCTACTCTTAGTGATAAGGTCTCCAACCCTTGTAAAAACAAGAAAGAATTAAATGGACTTATTGTAGCCCCTGTATCTCTTAATAGAGTAACTCTAATCTTGGTTATGTAAGCAACTGGACCAACAGCCTCTGTAAACACTACTCCATGATAACTGGGATTTGGTTTGCTTAAGCCTGGAAACTTATCATTGGAAGCCCAGTCAAACTTACCACCATCAATTATTACCCCACCTAATGATGTACCGTGACCGCCAATAAATTTAGTTGCTGAATGTACAACTACATCTGCACCATGCTCAAAGGGTCTAAATAAATATGGTGTTGCAAAAGTATTATCAACAATCAAGGGGATTCCATGTTTGTGGGCTATTTCTGCAATAGTCTCTACATCGGCAATACTTGAATTAGGATTACCTAATGTTTCAATAAATACTGCTTTGGTATTTTCTTTAATTGCCTTCTCAAGTTCCTCTAGATTATCTGCATCTACAAAAGTTGTATTTATACCAAAATCCGGCAAAGTATTTGAGAAAAGATTATAGGTGCCACCATAAAGTGTTTTTGCTGAAACAATATGATCTCCTGCTAAAGCTATGTTTTGTATTGCATAACTAATGGCAGCTGATCCTGAAGCAACAGCTAACGCCCCTACTCCACCTTCAAGGCCAGCAATTCTTTGCTCAAATACATCTGAGGTAGGATTCATTAATCTTGTATAAATATTCCCACCTTCACTAAGATTAAATCTATTAGCAGCTTGATCACAGTCTTTAAAAACATATGACGTTGTTTGATATATTGGTACTGTTCTAGAACCTGTGGCACTATCTGCTTCTTCTTGTCCTAAATGTAATTGTAATGTTTCAAATTTTAATTTTTTATCACTCATATTTTCACTTCTTTCATTATTAACTAATCTTTTTAATAAGATTTTATATTACTATTATCAAATTCCATTAATTGTCATTCTAAACTTCAGTATCCATGCTACAACAGCACATTCGTCTGTTATTTCCCCATATTTTCCTACTCTTGTTCATGTTTACACCTCCATTACATATAATTCCTATATGTTTACTATGCTTTAATTATATTCAAAATTAAAGCATAAGTCAATACTAAAATAAAAAAAAGGGCAGAAAATATTTTCTGCCCTTTAAACATTTAATTAAATGCTATAATCTATATTTTTTTCTTTTAAATTCTTTTCAATTTCCATTAGCTCACCTAAAGTATGATTATCTAAATATTCATTTATAACATCATTTAAACCCTGCCAGAATTTTATGGTTGAACATATATTATATCTCAAACAATTATTCACTTCATCTTCAAGGCAACTTACTGGTGAAAGACTACCCTCTGTGGCTTTTAATATTTCGCCCATATTATAATCATAAGGATCTTTTGATAATCTATATCCTCCATGGGCTCCTCTTGAACTTAGAAGTAATCCTGCTTTTTGTAATAATCCTACAATTTGCTCTAAGTACTTAATAGATATTTCTTGTCTTCTAGCAACGTCTTTTAATCTAACATACCCATTACTTTGAATACCTATGTCAATCATTAATCTAATTGCATATCTGCCCTTTGTTGATACTTTCATAATAACCTCCAAACTCAATATGTTGATTATACTATGGGTTTACTAGGAAATCAAGAAGTCTATATGTTAAAGAGCATCTCTACTATAGAGATGCTCTTTGAAGGTTTTGGATGAAAAAAATTATTATTATTATCGGTAAGTGGTTAGCTTACTCATACATAATAGCTTAGTTTCTTGTTAACCATGTGTTAGCTTTGAAATAAGTACTTGAAAGTTTACACATATTATATGAAAAGTTTAACTATTAATTTAATCAAATAAAAAACACCTCTATTATAGAGATGCTTTTTGAAGGTTTTGGATGAAAAAAATTATTATTATTATCGGTAAGTGGTTAGCTTACATATATATAATAGCAAGCTTTTATGTTATCTATGTGATATTCTTGTTAATTATTTGTTAAATTAAAAAGCACCCCTACTATAGAGATGCTTTTTGAAGGTTTTGGATGAAAAAAATTATTATTATTATTGGCAAGTGATTAACTTACATATATATAATAACCTACTTGTTTGTTAACTATGTGATAGCTTTGAAACAAGTACTTGAAAGTTTACATTTTATATATGAAAATTCTAACTTATTAATTCGAACAAATAAAGAGTACTTGAAATTTTATCTGCTTTAGCTAGTAAGACTACATTAAAAACTATTTCTCCATAATTCTTTATGCTATAATTGGCTTACCTTGGAGATGAATCTAAGATTGAAAATACTATAAAAGGAGTAATATGAAACATTTATTCATTATCAACCCCGTTGCAGGAAAAGGTCATGCCGAGAAATATAAAAGAGATATCCAAGAATACTTTAAAGATAAAAAAGCAGTATATAAAATAGAAATAACCAAACATCCTAGTCATGCAACAAAAATAACCAGAGATTATGTAAGAAATAGCGATTGGAGAGTTTACTCTATTGGTGGAGATGGCACTCTAAACGAAGTACTGAATGGATTAATTGGCAGTGGAA
>JAGXHX010000041.1 GCA_024635955.1 Bacillota bacterium | reverse complement strand
GAACTTACTTATACAGGAGCAATGCTTGGCTTAATGGAAAGTATCCATAGCGGTATAACTACAACCTTAGACTATATGCATGCTCACCCTGTTGCCAATTTATCAGATGTGGTAATTAAAGCCATGAATGACTTAAAGGTTAGAGGTATATTAGCTAGAGGCTTTCTTAGCGGTGGAGAACAATTTGGTGTAAAAAAAATGTTAATGGAAACACCTGAAAAAGTCGAAAAAGAATTTAGATATCTAGTAGAGAAATACCAAAAACCTAGTGATGGTAAAATTAAAATTTGGTTTGCACCATCTTCTTTATGGGGTAACACTAAAGATATGCTATTAAAAACTTGGGAATTGGCACAAGAATATGATGCTGGCTATACTGTTCATATTTCTGAAACAGAAACACCAAGAAGATTTACCAAAAAAATACATGGCTATGTAGACACTGAATTACTTGAAGTTTTAGGTATTGTTGGACCTAAAGTACTAGCGGTCCATTGTGTTGCTATAAATGACAATGATATTGCCATGTTTAAAAAATACGATATAAAAGTATCCCACAACCCTGTTTGTAATATGTATCTAGCCTCTGGTGTCGCACCAGTACCTAAAATGATTGCCGAAGGAATAACAGTTGGTCTTGGTTTAGACGGTGCTGCTAGTAACAACTCACAGGATATGATAGAGTCAATGAAAACTACTGCTTTGCTTCATAAGGTCAGTACTTTAAATCCTAAAATTATAACCGCACAAAAGATTTTGGAAATGGCCACTATCGATGGTGCAAAATGTTTGGGTATGGATAATGAAATAGGTTCTATTAAAATTGGTAAGAAAGCTGATTTATTCATTTTCAACCCAGTTTTGACTGCTAAATCGACTCCAATGCACAATCCTATTTCTACCTTAGTTTATTCTTCTTCTGAAAGAAATGTTGAAACTGTTATAATTGACGGTAATATTGTTTTAAAAGATGGACTAATCGTTAATATTGATGAGCAAAAATTCTATAAAGAAGCTCAAAAATCAGCTGTAGAATTAGCCAATAAAGTATATATTAAATAATTAAATCTTAAATATAATAAAAGACCATCTAATTACATAACTAGATGGTCTTTTGCATTTATACTTATATTTTATAGGCCTCTAAAGGATAGTTCTAAATCACCAATTAAATCATTCACATTTTCTATTCCAACAGATAAACGAATTAAATCAGGGGCTACTCCAGCTTCAATTAATTGTTTTTCGCTTAGTTGTCTATGTGTGTGGCTGGCAGGATGCAATAAACAGGTACGACTATCTGCAACATGAGTTGCTATAGAAATAATTTTCAAACTGTCCATAAACTTAATAGATCTTTCCCTATCACCTTTTAGGCCAAATGAAATTACTCCACAACTACCATTAGGTAAATATTTAAGTGCCAATTCATAATCTGCATTACTAGGTAAATCAGGATAGTTAACCCAAGCTACATTATCATTATTTTCTAAATATTTAGCAATCTTTAGTCCATTACTACAGTGTCTTTCAACTCTTATCGGCAAAGTTTCAAGTCCAACATTAAGATAAAATGCATTTTGAGGAGATTGGATTGCACCTAGATCTCTCATTAACTGTGCTGTTGCTTTAGTTATATATGCTCCTTTACCAAACTTTTCCGCATATATTATGCCATGATAGGATTCATCAGGTGTTGTTAAACCAGGAAAACTATCTGCATGAGCCAGCCAATCAAAATTACCACTATCTACTATACAACCACCTACACCCACTCCATGACCATCCATATATTTGGTGGTTGAATGAGTTACTATATCCGCTCCCCATTCAAAAGGTCTGCAATTAACTGGTGTAGCAAAAGTATTATCAACTATTAAAGGAACACCGTGATTATGAGCAACTTTTGCAAATTTTTCGATGTCAAATATTTTTACTGTGGGATTGGTTATTGTTTCTCCAAACAACGCTTTAGTATTTGGTTTGAAGTATTTATCTAGTTCTTCTTCTGATAGATTTTGATCAACAAAGGTACATTCAATGCCCATCTTTCTCATAGTTACATTAAATAGGTTATATGTACCACCATAGATTGAAGTTGAAGCTATAAAATGGTCTCCAACTTCGCAAATATTGAATATAGCATAGAAGTTAGCAGCTTGTCCTGATGATGTCAGCATTGCTGCCGCACCACCTTCTAAAGAGCATATTTTATCAGCCACAGCATCATTTGTTGGATTCTGAAGTCTTGTATAAAAGTAACCCTCTGCTTCCAAAGCAAATAATTTGCCCATTTCTTCACTGTTTTTATAGTTAAAAGTAGTACTTTGATAAATTGGTAACTGTCTTGGTTCACCATTTCCTGGTTTCCAACCTTCTATAATACATTTTGTTTCTATTTTATTGCTCATTTTGACCCTCCGTTATACTCTATTTAAATATTACTTCATATATTCTTTTCAATATTATTTAATTATACACGATTATTTCATCTCTATAAATAGTAAACTTGATTATATAAATAATAGAGAACCTATACGGTTCTCTAAAGCAAAATATTACAAATTAACTTTTTCAATTATTATACCAATTTTTGAATTTGGCAAGTACATAATTAAATATTTATCTCCGTTTTTAACATCATTTGTTGTTAGCATCAAGTTAATTGTCTTTCCATCGTTACTTTCAAAATTAATATTTTTATTATTTATCTTTTCGTCTTCAACTTTTATATTGGTAGCCATCATCATTTCTACAGTATAATTTTTTGTTATTATATTTGGTATGTCGAATAATTTGTCTTTTGTAGTCCAAACTAAAATCAAGATTAAGAATACAAGAACGATATTTTCTGCCTTGGAAGTGCCTGAGGCATTTGATAGTATAAGTATAAATATGAGAAATAACAGCACCACTACAAAAAAGAATAACTGCAGTCCAAATAAATATAATATTTTAAATTCAAACATACTATAATCCATACATTACTCCTAGATTTTATTAATACTATTTCTCTATATTGATAATACTCTATTTTTTACAATATTTCTAGTTTATTTATTTAAATAGGCCTATATATAATCTGATATTCGAATTATGTTATAATTATTTAAAGATCAACTATTAATTGTTTTGGAGGTTTATAATGATAAAAAAAAATGTGCTTATCCCTCTCTTTTTATTATTTATTTTGTTATTTATTATTTTCTCACTTTATTATCTTTTTAATTTAAACCCTAAAATGAAAACTGATATTATAACTGACAAAAGAACAGAAACTGGCATAATAAAAGAGATAACAAATTCTGGAGACTACGGAACTATATATATTGAAAGAGACGTCTATAAAGCGTATGTCATAATTAATCAAAGTACAACTATTATGCGTGAGAATTCAACTGAAAATCTTGCTTTTAAAGACTTAAACATCAGTGATAATGTCAAGGTTACTGTTCCTGAAATTATACTTGAAATATATCCCTATAAATATGCTACAGAAAGAATAATTATTATCGAATAAGAAATCTTATCTAAACTCAGCACTAAATTTCACTTTGCCATAAACTCCTAAATCAGTAGAATCATTTAACTTACTATTAATACCACTAGCAATCTCGCCAAAGTCATCCATACTAGATTTATATAAGCTATCAATATCATCTTCTATTTCTGTTAAAATTCCTAATAAGAATAACATCATAATTAATATTTTTTCATCTATTCTCCCGAATTTGCTCATCAGCCATTCTTGATAACTGATTATATAAAACATACCATCTTTGAACCCCATTTTCCAACTTATATAAATGAACGATATAAAAAACTTCAACAACACCAATAATAAATACCAATAAAAATAATAAACTCAAATTAAATAAGAGCACCAAGCTTAAAGAGATAGCCAAAAACAAACCGAAAAATAAGGTTACAATCATATGCACCAATCTTTCATGCTGCATAAACATAATCTGTACTTTATGATAATCTTTTATTTTATTCCAATCATGATTTTCATTTGATTCTAATAAACTATTAATATAAACTTCATGTTTTTTAATATATTCATTCATCTAAAACTCCTTTAAAGACACATTCTGAAAATCTCCGAAATATCCTTTTCTCCTAAAGGTTTAAATCCATATTGTGTTCCACCTAAGCTGGCTTTCTTAGACATAATCTCAAAATTTGTATCATCTATTCCAATTGCACTTAAAGTACTATCTAAGCCAAGAGTATTAAAGAAAAAATCTGATAATAAATTAATACTTTTATTTGCTACTATCATAGGCGTAAGAGATGGATCTATTCCAAAAACATTTACTCCGAATTGATAAAACTTACTTACAGTAGTTTCATCTAAAGTATATTCCATCCAACGAGGTGTTAATATAGCTAACCCCAAGCCATGAGTTATATCATAATAAGCAGACAACTGATGCTCCATTGGATGACAACTCCAAGCTTTCATTCTGCCTCCCACAAGAAAACCATTTATAGCCCAAGAAGATGCCCACATTAAATTAGCTCTAGCTTCATAATTATCTGGTTCTCTCATAGCTATAGGTCCATACTTAATTACAGTTTTCATTAAACCTTCCATCATACAATCAAGCATATATAAATCATCATCCATATTAAAATACACTTCCATAATATGAGATATAATATCTACGCAACCACATGCTGTCTGATAAGAATTTACTGAATATGTGTTAGTAGGATCTAAAAATGAAACTTTTGGTCTCATAGCAGGATTAAACATACCAATCTTATCTTTGGTTTCCAGATTGCTAATTACACCTCCAGCATCCATTTCAGACCCGGTAGCTGACAAAGTTACCACTGAAATTATTGGCAAACAATTTTTAATTTCAACCTTCTCAGTTAATATATCCCATATGTCACCATCATAACCAGCCCCTACTCCGATAAATTTTGAAGCATCAATTACTGAACCTCCGCCAACTGCCAAAACCACTCCAATCTCCTCTTTTTTGCATATAGCTGCTCCCATATTAACTGAAGTATGTCTGGGATTTGGTTCAATACCCGATAACTCGAATACCTCTATTCCTTCAGAGATAAGTTCTGACATAACTTTTTTGTAAAGTCCACTTTTCTTTATTGACCCTCTACCATATACTAGTAAAACTTTTTCTCCATATTTTCTTACTTCTTTTCCTAAATTAACCAATTGATTCTCACCAAAATACACTTTAGTCGGTATTTCATAAACAAATTTTGTATTCATATTAAATCT
>JAGXHX010000004.1 GCA_024635955.1 Bacillota bacterium | reverse complement strand
TGTTAATATTAGGCCAGGTGTACAAAAACCACATTGAACAGCAGCTTCTTCTACAAACGCTTTTTGTATTGGATGCAAGAAATTATTGTTTTCTGTTGCTAAACCTTCAACGGTTATAATATCCTTACCTTCAGCCCAAACTGTTAAATAAAGACAACTATTTATCGTCTTACCATCAAGTAGAATGGTACATGCTCCACACTCACCAGCTTCGCATCCTTTTTTAACACTAGTTAGGCCTAACCTATTTCTTAAAGTATCAGTCAAAGACTCTCTATCATCAATAGCTATTTCTTTAATTATCCCATTAACTTTTAGTTTTATTAATCTATGCATAGCTCACCTCCATTAGCTTTAATTGCTTCTAATGCAGTACGTCTTCCAATTTCTTTAATCAATTGTAATCTAAAATTTTTGGAGGCTCTCCAACTATCTCTTGGAATTAATTCAGGAATATTCTCTGGCTTAATTAAATTTATAGTCTCCTTAGTTAAATTTTTACCAATCATCAATTTTTCAATACTACTACATCTTCTTGGAGTTGGTGCTGCAACAGAATAAGCGACCTTTATATCCTCAATAATATCTTTTTGTTTATTTAGTTTAATACCAAGAGCACATCCTAATGTTGCTATTTCCATAGCATTTCTCTTACCATATTTATAGTAGTCAAACCCAAAATTTGCGTAGTTTTCTTTTTTAATATGAATCTCAACTAATAATTCTTGTCCTGTTATTAGACTTGTTTGTCCTGGTCCAGTATGTAAATCATTAACATTTATAATTCTCATTTTCCCGTTTAGGTCAACTATATGTAATTGGGCATCTAGTACTAATAAAATAGGAACAGCATCCGCACTTACAGCACCATTACAAAGATTACCTCCAATTGTTGCAATATTTCTAATTTGAGGACTACCTATTTGATTACATGCTTTAGCTAATGCTGGAATCTTTTTTACAATATAGTCATTATTAATAATATCAATAAACTTTGTTGCTGATTTTATTATAATATTTTCTGATTCATCTATATGAATACCACTTAATTCTGAAATATCACCTATACTAACAATTTCTACATCTTTATATTTTCTTTCTCTCATCTTTATTAAAACATCAGTTCCACCAGCAAGTATTTTAACTTCTTTGTTTTCTTTCATAATTTTCAAAACATCATTCATATTGCTTGCCTGATGGACTTTTTTTATATCATACATCTACCATTCCTCCTATTCTTCATCTATTAGATTTGCTTCCTTAAATGCAGAAACTAATTTCTCTGGATTTAATGGCAATGAATTTATTGATACACCTGTTGCAAAAAGAACAGCATTTCTAATAGCTGGAGCTGGTGCAATTATAGGAGGTTCGCCTAAAGCTTTATTACCGAATGGGCCTGATGGCTCATAAGTTTCAATAAATGCCACTTCAATTTCAGGAATATCCATTGAAGTCGGTATCTTATAATCTAAAAAGTTATTGTTTAAAGGCTTTCCAGTTATTTGATCAAATAACATTTCTTCGCCAATCGCATAACCAACACCCATAGCTACAGCACCATGTACTTGTGCCTCAGCTAGTCTAGGATTAATAATTTTACCACTATCATGAATGCTATACATTTTGGATATATTTATTTTACCTAAGGGTACATCTACACAAACATCAGCAAAACAAGCTCCATAAGCAAAAGCATTATTTAATCCTGTATAGGTAGCCTCTGCTGTTAAATGTTCTGTACTATGCTTACTATACATAGAATATAGGACAACCTTTGCTAGACTTTCTAACTTTATTTTTCTAGATTTGCTTATTATATATTCATCAACTAAATCTAAATCCTCATAGTCAAAATCAAGCATTTCAGCTCCTTTTTTTAATATTTTTTCTTTCAATATCAAAGCGGTCTTTTTAACTGCACCTCCACATATATAAGTTTGGCGAGATGCATAGGCACCTGGGTCAAATGGAGATATATCTGTATCATGACAAGAGACCATATTTATCTTATCCTCTGGAATATTTAGAATTTCTGAAGTCATTTGACAAAATACTGTATCTGAACCTTGGCCAATCTCTATTGCTCCAACTTGTACTTGTAAACTACCATCTTGATTTAATACCATTCTACAAGCACTAGTTTCTACAGTTATAGGATATATTCCAGTCTTATAGGCAAAAAGAGCAATTCCTATACCTTTTTTTAAAACTTTAGAATTTTTATTGAATTCTTCATATTGAATTTTTTTCTCATCCCAATTTATTAATTCTTTACCTTTTTTGATACAATCTTCTAATCCATTAGTATGTATAGAAATAGTATCAAAAGGTTCAATTGCACCTACTTTTACTAAGTTTTCTAATCTAAACTCTATAGGATCAAAACCCTTTTCTTTTGCATAGTCATCCATTTGTGATTCCACAGCAAAGCAAATCTGTGGAGTTCCATATGCTCTCATAGCTGCAGCTGATGGCATATTACTATAAATAGAGGATGAAGTGCCAAACTGTAATCCAGATCCTGAATACAAATGGAAACCATTTGTTATAGCATTAGCAGCTATAGCATGACCATGTGTTGAATATGCACCTTGGTTTGATATTAAATTGATAGCTCTATTTTGCATACGCATTTTACCTTCTTCAGTATTAACCATTGTTGTGATTTTCATTCCATGTCTAGTTCTACTATTAACAAATGTTTCTTCTCTAGTTGAAACCATAGATATACAAGCACCACCCATTAATTTAGATAAATACATAGCTAATGGCTCATAAATAATATCTTGTTTATTACCAAAACCACCACCAATATATGGTTTTATTACTTGTACTTCACCAATTGAGATTTCTAAAGCCTCTGATACAATACGCCTTACTACCTGTGGTACTTGAGTAGCACTATATATTATGTGTCTATTACCATCCATATAGGCAAAACAAACAATATTTTCAATATGTGCATGCTGTACTATAGGCAATATATATTCATATTTTTTCATAGGCAAATTACTATCTGGCATACTTCCTTTAAAGTCATTAGTCTTAATAATTTCATCAAGTATTTTATGCTTATTAGATCTTACCTTATCCTTATCAAGATAGAAATTCATTCTTGCCATAACATCATCTGGATATAACTTATGTATAGGTTCACCTACTTCATAGTTTCCATATATATTTAATTTTGGTTTGTATTCTTCATAAGTTACTTTAATTGCTTCTAAGCCTTTTTGAGCAGCTATAGAATCAACTGCTAGCACAACTGCTACATCATCACCATAATGTCTTATTCTCTTATTTAATAATTTTCTATCTTTAATATCTGCATGTGAAGGGTCTAAAGAGTAAGGATGTCCTGCTGTAGAAAAATCAACATCAGGTACCTCAAGACATGTTACTATTTTTAAAACCCCTTCAATCTTTAATGCTTCACTTACATCAACATCTTTCACAATACCATTTGCTATTTGACTATGCAGAATTTTAGCAATCAAAGCATTTTGAGGAATTAAATCCTCAGTATATTTTGTTGTTCCTTTTACTTTCGAAAGAGCGTCAACCCTATTTATATTTTTACCAATTCCCATTTTTTTGCCCCTCTATTTTATTTTTTAAAATCAAAATAACTATCTAATGAATAAGTGAGAGTTTCAAACTTATTAAGATAACTTCCATCTAGAAAATCTTCAAAAGCCATCACATAATAATTGTTATTTTCATAAATTAATTTAACCTTATAAATCATACCCGGTAATCTTGCAGCTTGTGAATATATAGCCGTTCCAGCTTTTAAATTTTCATCAAACTCTACTGATTTAAAATTAATGAATAAAGGTGTTAAATAAGGATATGCTCTTTCCTTATTAAAGGCTTTCACAAATTCCTCTGAAGATATTTTTTCTTTATATTGATCTGACATAAATTTATATATCTTTGAAGGATTCTTATAATCATAGTTAACAGCATCCGCAAATTCTAATGCTCTTTGCTCAGCATTATCTTTTGATAAATTATTTTTTCCATATACTTTAAGTAAACTAACACTTAGTACAATGGTCAATATTAAAATAATTCCAACAATCAACTTGAGTAATGGTATCTTTTTCATCATCTATCCTTTCTTGAATATGGAATAGTATAAGCACTTGGAAAATCAGCTTTTTTAGATGCTAGTACTAATGCAATTATTGTTATGGCATAAGGTAACATCAACATAAGTTGATTTGCTACATCAATACCCAAGGCTTGCAATCGTAATTGTAAAGCAGTTGCTAAACCAAATAATAAAGCTCCCCACATTGCTCTAATAGGTAGGAATCGAGCAAATATTACAACAGCCACAGCAATAAAACCTCTTCCTCCAATAATTGATTCTGTAAATATATTTAAATATCCAATTGACATAAATGCGCCAGCAGCACCTGCATAAATACCACCTATTACGATAGCACTATACCTATACTTGCTTACACCGATACCTTTTGAGTCTGCAGCTTTAGGATTTTCTCCTACAGCTCTTATTTTAAGTCCAAATGTAGTTTTTTCTAAAATAAACCAAGTTACAACAACCATGACAAAAGCTAAATATACAATAATATTGTGTTGGAAAAATATAACTCCTATAACTGGAATATTTGATAAAATGGGTATCCTTAACATTTTAAATGGTTCGACTTGTGGAGGTAGACTTTGTATTCCAAAAATTACTCTATAAAAGAATACTGCTAATCCAGCTGCAAGAATATTTAATGCTACCCCAGCAATAACTTGATTTGCTCTTAAAGTTACGCTTAATATAGCCATTAAAAGTCCATAAAACAATCCGAAGACCATGCCTGCTAGCATACCAAGCCATAAACTACCTGAGTAAAAAGTAGCTGCAAAACCTGCTACGGCTCCAATTGTCATTGTACCTTCTACACTAAGATTAAGGATTCCGGCACGTTGAGTATAAATCTGTCCTAATGCAGGTAATAAAATTGGTGTTGCCAGTCTTATTGTACTAGCTAATAGACTTACAAAAAAGCCAACAGTAAATATATTACTTAACATGTCCCATCCTCCTTGCAATTTTATTTTTAATTTCTTTAAAGTTTATTGCCGTCCTAGCAATAATAAAAGTAATTATCAATCCCTGTACAATATCAACTATTGAGTATGGTATATCCGTCATCCTTTGCATAGTAGCTCCCCCAACTAAAAGAGCTGAGAAGAAGAATCCGGATATTAAAATACCAATAGGATTTAATCCTCCCATCAATGCAATTACAATTGCGATCGATCCATAACCACTAGTTATACCTTCAAGCAATCTATACTGGACTCCATATACTTCAGTCCAACCTGCTATTCCAGAAAGTAAACCGGAAATTACCATTGTTAAAACAATCATCTTTTTAACACTTACTCCTGAATATGTAGTCACTTTTTCTCCTTGACCCAGCAAATCTATTTTAAATCCTACTGTTGATTTCCAGAAGAAAATCATAATGACAACTAAAATCAGTGCCATAAATATTCCCATATGCAATCTATTACCACTTTCAAAAAGTGGAAGCCTATAAGCTTCTGGCACTAAAGCTGTTTGTGGCATTTTTGAACCTTGGGCATCCATCATCGGTCCATAGACTAAGAATGATAAGAAATATATTGCTATATAATTTAACATTAAAGTTGTAATGACTTCGTTAGCATTAAATTTAACTTTTAACCATCCAGCTAATCCAGACCATAATCCTCCGCCAATCATAGCGGCAATAATAGAAACTGGAACTCCAATTATAGCTGGCAATCCACTATATAAGCTAACAGCCATAGCAAGAATTGAACCCATTATGAATTGTCCATCTCCACCAATGTTCCAAAGTTGGGCCTTAAAAGCAACTGATGTACCTAAGGCCATTATTACTAATGGTATCATTCTAACTAAAACTTCCATGAATCTTTGTTTTGATCCAAATGCGCCGTTAAACATTGAAAAATATGCCTCTAACGGACTATTGCCCGAAAAACTTATTATAATGGCACCAACCAAAAGTGCTAAAACAATTATTCCTAAGACAAGCAAAACTTGATTGAGATTTTTTATCAGCTTATTACGCATTTTGCTTCACCTCCAGTTTTTTGCCCATCATTAGTTCTCCGATTTTTTTAACATCGCTACCACTAGGAAGTATTCCCATTAATTCACCACCATATATTACAGCAATTCTATCAGATAATTGTAATATTTCTTCCAAATCTGCAGATACTAATAAAACACCTGCCCCATCACCTTTGGCATCCAGGATTTTTTGCCTAACATATTCTGTAGCTCCAATATCCAAGCCTCTTGTAGGTTGATTAGCAATTACTATAGCTGGTTTATTTTCTAATTCTCTGGCTAAAATTACTTTTTGTTGATTTCCACCTGATAAATCTCTAGCTGAATCATCACCTGAATTAGCCTTTATGTCATATGCAATTCTAGCATTTTCCCATCTTTCTTGAATTTTTTTCTCGTCTATTAAACCGAATTTAGAATTATCTTTAAAGGTCTTTAATATAAGATTTTTCTTTAAACTCCAGTCTAAAGCAAGTCCAGTAATATGCCTGTCTTCTGGTATATGTGCAATCCCTTTTTGAATTGAAAAAAGGGGTGGTTTGTTTTCTATATTAATAGTATCTAGCTTCACTTCTCCTGATTCAACTTTTCTAATTCCAGTTAATGCCTCGCACAATTCTTTCTGACCATTGCCATCAACACCAGCTAAACCAATTATTTCTCCAGCATATATATCTAAAGAAAACCCATCTAAAGCTAGAAAATTTTTATCATTAAGTACTTTTATATTTTTTATTTCTAATTTTTTTTCTCCTGTTTTATTTAGTGATTTTTCAAAATTAAATAAAACGTCTCTTCCCACCATCATTTTTGTTAGTTCTGATTTGGTTGTATTGCAATCTACTTCAACATTACCAATCATTACCCCATCACGTAATACTGTAACTTCATCAACAATACATACTATTTCTTCAAGTTTGTGAGTAATTAGTATGATTGCTTTACCGTCATTTTTCATTTCACGTAAAGTATCAAATAGACCATCAACTTCCTGTGGTGTTAATACAGCAGTTGGCTCATCTAAAATTAATATTTCTGCTCCTTGATAAAGTGCTGTAAGGATTTCTACTCTTTGTTGTTCTCCTACTGATAGTTGCCAAATTTTAGCATATGGGTCAATTTTCATTTTGTATTTTTCGGCTAATGCCACTAGATCTTCAGCAGTCTCTTTTGTATCTAAAAGTATGCCTTTTCTGGACTTTCTGCCTAACATAACATTTTCCACAACACTAAAAGGTCTAGCTAGCATAAAGTGTTGGTGAATCATTCCAATTCCGAGAGAAATGGCTTTTGTTGGTGAATTAATATCGCTTTTAATCCCTTTGATAATAACTTCTCCTTGTTCAGGATGATACAAGCCATATAGTACATTCATCAATGTAGTTTTACCTGCGCCGTTTTCTCCCAAAAGACCATGAATAGAACCATTTTTCACTAAGAAATCAACATTGTCAATTGCTTTAACATCATTAAATTCTTTTACTATCTTATACATTTCAACAGCATACTCATTATTTTTAAATTCTTCCAAAATCATACCTCCTTTCAACAATAACAAGATGGTTTACGCCAGTAAGTTTGAAATACTGGCGTAAACCTATAATATCTTATGTAGTTGGTTCTTCAATAACTGAAAAATCAATTTTTCCTGTTTTTAAATCATTCCAACTAGCTTCAATTTTTGATAAATCATCAGCAGTCAACCAACCTTTTGGATCATTTATTTTTGCGTAAATTTCTCCACCATTTTCAGCAGTTATCCAATAAAATCTTTCATCATCAGTAAGATTCATGAATTTTCCACTTTCAATGTCATTAAAAATATTTTCTAGTACTGCTTGCCACTGATATACAACTCCTGATAATACGTTATCAGGGGCTAATTGTAATTGATCAGCTACGTTGCCAAGTACATATTTATCTTTTTCTTTAGCTGCCTGAACAACGCCTAAGCCTATTCCATCACCAGAATGCCAGATAACATCTACACCTGAATCGTACATACCTACTGCTGCTTCTTTAGCGCCTGCAGTATCAGTCCAATCACCAGTGTATACCTCTTGTATTTCAATATTAGGGTTTACAGATTTCGCACCCAATTTATAGCCTTCATGTCCTCTATAAATTTCTGAAACATCAGCTCCACCAATAACTCCAATTTTATTTGTTTGTGTTGCTAAAGCAGCTATTACGCCCATTTGATAACCACCATCTTGCAATGAAACATCATAAATTGCTGAATTCTTTGTAAATTTATATCCAGTTCCTAATAAGAACTTTGTATCTGGATATTGTTCAGCTACTTTTACAAGTGGTTCCATAAATTGAAAACCATGCCCGATTATAACATCATAACCTTGATCAGCAAAGTCTAAAAGAGCTGGTTCAATACTGGAAACTTCATAAACATTTTCTGTAACTTTTAAATCAATTTTATCAGGATGTGCGTCTACATAAGCCATCATACCTTCATACATTGATTGATTAAAGGATAAGTCATCTTTTTTACCAGGTAAAATTAAAGCTACTTTTAACTTATCTGATGATTTATCACTATTGTCACTTGAACACGCTACGGTAAAGCTTAAAGCTATTACCACGATCATTAATACTAATAATATTTTTTTCTTCATTTTTCTTCCTCCTTAATATTACAGAATAATTTTTTTGAATTAATAAATGATTTTACACCTCCACTTCTGTTATTAATTCAACTATTTCATGTTTTAATACATCAATTAAACCAAAATCAGTTAACCCTAATTCTGGTACTGTTGGCAAGGAAATAAAAGATAAGGACATAAATGGAGCACTCATTTCACAACCGAGATATTTCACATTATTGTTTAATCTTTCCATTATATCCATCACTTCAAGTGCTGGCAATGTAGTCATCAGTCCTCCTAAAGGTAAGGCAATTGAGTCTATAATTTTCCCATCAACTGCCATGACAAATCCACCTTGCAGCTTTTCAATTTCTTTAACTACTATTTCCATATCTATATCATTTGTGCCTACTACAACTATATTATGATGATCATGTGATACTGATGATGCTAAAGCACCTTTTTTAAGACCAAAACCATGTACAAGACCATTTGCTACTCTACCATTTTTACCATATCTTTCAACTACTGAAAGTTTAATAATATCCCTATCAACATCTA
>JAGXHX010000040.1 GCA_024635955.1 Bacillota bacterium | reverse complement strand
TGTCACGCAGGAGATCGTCGGTTCAAGTCCGATCGGGGTCGCCAAATTTTGCTGGTGTAGCTCAATTGGCAGAGCAGCTGATTTGTAATCAGCAGGTTGCGGGTTCAAGTCCCATCACCAGCTCCATTTTTTTGGGGAGATTCCCGAGAGGCTAAAGGGGGCAGACTGTAAATCTGTTGTCTACGACTTCGCAGGTTCGAATCCTGCTCTCCCCACCAAATTATTGGGGTGTGGCCAAGCGGTAAGGCACCGGTTTTTGGTACCGGCACTCGTTGGTTCGAATCCAGCCACCCCAGCCAATTTTCATTTTCCCTAGCTCAGGTATGAGTTGGTTTTTATTCAGCCACTACAACCAATAATATATTGAGTTTTTATGAGCCTTTGGCTCTTTTTTTATTTATATGATTCATTGTATAAGAAGTGTTTTTTTGATAAAATTAAATGGTTAAGGAGGTTGGTATCTTGAAAGAATATAATCCTGGATTAATTGAGCCTAAGTGGCAAAAAATATGGGATGATAATGGAACATTCCATGCAGATAATATAAGTTCAAAACCTAAATATTATTTGTTAATTGAGTTTCCTTATCCATCAGGCAAGGGCCTACATGTTGGACACCCTAGACCGTATACTGCATTAGATATTGTAGCAAGAAAAAGAAGACTAGAAGGTTACAATGTATTATACCCTATTGGTTGGGATGCCTTTGGCTTGCCAACTGAAAATTATGCAATAAAAAATAAGGTTCACCCAAGAGAAGTAACAAAAGAGAATATTGCTAAATTCAAGGAACAACTTAAGTCGCTTGGATTTTCTTTTGATTGGTCAAGAGAAATTAATACAACTGATAAAGAATATTATAAATGGACTCAATGGATATTTATACAATTATATAATATGGGATTAGCATATAAAAAAGAATTTCCAATTAACTGGTGTCCTAGTTGTAAGGTTGGGCTTGCGAATGAAGAAGTTGTTAATGGTAACTGCGAAAGATGTGGTGGAGGGGTTCATAAAAAAGTTAAAAACCAATGGATGTTAAAAATTACAGAATATGCTGACAGACTAATAGATGACCTTGATGACATTGACTATATTGAAAGAGTGAAAATCCAACAAAGAAATTGGATTGGACGTTCATATGGTTTAGAAGCAGATTTCAAAATAGATGGAACAAATGAAATTTTGAAAGTTTATACTACCAGACCTGATACTATGTATGGAGCAACATATATGGTTATAGCTCCTGAACATGATTTGATAGAAAATCTAAAAAATAAAATCTCTAATTATGATGAATTAATTTGCTACAGAGAAGAATCAGCGAATAAATCAGATATTGAGAGAACTGAAATAAAAAAAGATAAAACAGGTGTCAGGATAGAAGGTATAGAAGCAATTAATCCTATAACGGGTCAAAAAATACCTATATTTGTTTCTGATTATGTATTGAATACTTATGGAACAGGAGCAATTATGGCTGTGCCAGCTCATGATACAAGAGATTATGATTTTGCTAAAAAATTTGATTTGCCTATCGTTGAAGTTGTTGCCGGAGGAAATATATCCCTGGAAGCTTTTACTGACAATGAAAATGGTATTATGATAAATTCAGAGCTTATAAATGGTATGAATGTGAATGCTGCAATAGAAAAAATAAGCGATTATCTGGAAAAAGAAGGCGCAGGAAAGAGAACTAAGAATTTTAAGTTGAGAGATTGGGTTTTTTCAAGACAAAGATATTGGGGAGAACCTATTCCTTTAGTATATCGCAATAGTTGTGGTTGGGTTCCATTAGAGGAAAAGGACCTTCCTCTAGAACTGCCTGATGTTAAAAGCTATGAACCTACTGATAACGGAGAATCACCATTAGCAACTATGAAAGACTGGGTAAATACGTCATGTCCTAAATGTGGAGGTAAAGCAGAGAGAGAAACCGATACTATGCCACAATGGGCTGGATCCTCATGGTATTTCTTAAGATATTTGGATCCACATAATGACAAAGCACTTGCTAGTAAAGAAAGCATTGAGTATTTTATGCCTGTTGATTGGTACAATGGAGGAATGGAACATACAACCTTACATTTACTATATTCAAGATTTTGGCATAAAGTTTTATATGATTTAGGTATGGTCAATACAAAGGAACCATACAAAAAAAGGACTTCTCATGGAATGATTTTAGGTGAAAACGGGGAGAAAATGTCCAAATCAAGAGGTAATGTTGTAAATCCAGATGTGATAGTTGAAGAATATGGTGGAGATACCTTAAGAATGTATGAAATGTTCATTGGTGACTTTGAAAAGAGCGTTCCATGGTCTATGAATGGAGTAAAAGGTTGTCGTAGATTTTTAGATAAAGTGTACAGGCTTCAAGATATTCTAGTTGATAGCAAAAACTATTCTAGTGATATGGAAGTGTTAATGCATAAAACTATAAAAAAAGTTTCAAACGATTTTGAAACTATGAAATATAATACCGCTATATCAGCGATGATGGAATTAGTTAATGCATTTAATAAAAAAGGCGAGATAAATATTAAGGAGTATGAGACTTTATTAATATTATTAAATCCTGTGTCACCACATATAACTGAAGAATTATGGGTGGATGCCGGTTTGCCGGGAATGTTAAATCAAACAAGATGGCCTAAATTCGACGAAGAAAAAACTATCGATGATACTATTGATATGCCTGTACAAATTAATGGCAAATTAAGAGGAACTATAAAAATTAGTAGAGATGCTGATTTGGAAACAGCAAAAGTTGTTGCATTTACAAATTCAGAACTATTAGCAAATCTTGAGGGGAAAACTATTATCAAAGAAATATTCGTACCTGGTAAAATATATAATTTGGTAGTTAAATAGTTTAGTGAGGAGATAAAAATGGATTATAACAAAGTAATATCAAAAGTAGTGAGGGATATGAAACCTTCAGCAATAAGGAAGTATTTCGATTTTTCTGAGATAAAAGGAAAAGTAATAACTTTGGGAGTAGGAGAACCAGATTTTCCAACACCAAAAGTTTTTTGTGATGCTGCTATTGAATCAATAAATAACAAGGAAACATTTTATACAAGTAATTGGGGTTCATTAGATTTAAGAGAAGCTATTAGTGATTACATGAAAGATAGATTTTCTCTTGAATATAGCTCTGTAAATGAAATTTTAATTACAGTTGGTACTAGTGAAGCAATGGATTTATCTTTAAGATCTTTGGTTAATCCGGGAGATGAAGTTATAATTCCTGAACCTTGTTATGTATCTTATGAACCAAATGTTAATCTTGTTGGTGGAGTTCCTGTTTATGTAGAAACTAAGAGTGAAAATAAATTTAAATTGATGGCAGAAGATTTGAAAAAAGTTATTACTAGCAAGACTAAAGTTTTAATTTTACCTTATCCTAGTAATCCAACTGGTGGAATAATGACAAAAGAAGAGCTTAAACCAATAGCTGAATTAGTAAAAAAACATGATATATTTGTTATTTCTGACGAATTATACAGTGAATTAAGTTATGGTGTCAAACATTCTAGTATAGCTACTCTTCCAGAAATGAGAGAAAGAACATATGTGATTAACGGCTTTTCAAAATCATTTGCTATGACTGGTTGGAGAATTGGATTTGTTTGTGGACCAAAAGAATTACTGACACAAACTGTTAAAATTCATCAATATACAATGCTTTGCGCACCAATAATGGCTCAGAAAGCTGCCACTAAAGCATTAAGAGATGGTATTCCTGAAATGGAAAGAATGGTATCTATTTATAATGAAAGAAGAAAGTATTTGGTAGATAGATTAAACAAGATCGGACTTGATTGTTTTGAACCTGAGGGAGCTTTTTATGCTTTTCCAAGTATTAAAAGAACAGGCATGAAGTCAGAGGATTTTGCTGATACACTATTAGAAACAAAAAATGTAGCAGTTGTACCAGGCACTGGTTTTGGGCCTGATGGAGAAGGTTTTATAAGAATATGCTATGCTTATTCAATAGAAGAAATTACAGAAGCTTTAGATAGAATTGAAGAATTTGTAAAAGATATGATTAAATAGATTAAAATTGGGGGAGAAAGATGAATATTGCAAACAGACTTTTGCTTAGTGAATTTGTAAGCTTCCCGAAAGTGCTTTTTTCAAGTATGAAGGATTTAGACTTGTCAATTTCAGAAAGTTTTGTTCTTTTACAATTATGGTATCTAATATATCATGAAAAAAAACTTATAAGTGATGAAGATTTAGTTGAAGCTCTTTCATCAGATGAAAATGAGATTTTGGAAATACTAGCAGGTTTGATAAGTAAAAATTGTATAGGATATAGTGAGAAAAATGGTAAGATGACATATGATTTAGAACCATTAATTGAATCTTTCTTTATGGAGGATAATAATGATTCCCTTGTACAAGATAATAAAGGTAAGATTTTCAAAAGTTTTGAATCAGAATTTAAAAGATTGCTATCCCCAATAGAAATTGATTTAATAGATGAGTGGATTGAAGAAAAAGAATATCCTGAAAATATGATATTTGAAGTTTTAAGAGTAGCAGTTTCAAATGGTAAATTAAGTTTTAAATACATTGATCATATTTTAATAGATTGGGAAAAAAAAGGCGTGGCATCTCAAAAAGAAAATCAAGAACATGAACTTAATAAAAAGGCTACAAAAAAAACAACTGTGATTAAAGAAATAAAAACAAATAAAAAGAGTAAATATGATGATATTTATCGAAATTAGTTAAGGATATGAATATGAAAGAAACTATTGATGGTTTTCTAAAAAATTTAAAAATTGAAGAGACACATAATTACAAATGCTTAGTTTGTAAGGATACTGGTTATATAGTTGTCGATCAGATAGCTTATCCATGTAAATGTGTGAAAACAAACAATAAATTACCGAAAAAACTAAGTAATATTTATTTGGAAAATTTTAATCTAGATTTTTATCCTAAAAAAGCTATAAATCCGACAAAAAGCAAGGATACTTATTATGACAAAGCAAATAAATTGCTTAGTGACGTAAATTTATTTGTTGATGATTTGGTGTCAGGAGATAAATATGTTAAAGGTCTTTTTATTACGGGTCCAATCGGATCAGGTAAAACTCATTTGGTATCAGCTATATTTAATCAATTGAAAAATGAAAATGTCGATGTGGAATTTTTTGTTGTGCCTGACTTGTTAGAACAAGGTAAGGCTGATATGTTTAATGATAACGGTAGCAGAGATGTATTTGCTAAAGCTAAAAAAGCAAAAGTTTTAATATTGGATGACTTAGGTGCACATAATTATACACCTTGGATAATTAATCAGTTATATTCGTTGATTAACTATAGATTGAACAATATGTTAACAACAATTGTTACAACAAATCTCAAATTAGAAGATATTGATATTCGACTTGATGAAAGGATTGCTTCAAGGATATTGGAATTGTGTAGTATATACAATTTAAATGTGGATGTAGATATTAGGTACAAAAAAAATGCCGGTATAAGATAGAAAGAGACCTTGACAATAGCATGTAAATTCAGTATAATGATTGGGTAAAGTTAATATAAAGCTTCATCAAAGTTAGAGGAGCGGATGACAAAAGTAGTGTTTCAAAGCCGGAAGCTGTGAGGGATACGAAAGGGGAATCTGCCGAAGTTAAAAATATGCCAATGTTTTTAATTGGGTATTGGTTTAATAAATCAATAACTGTCACATTAATGTGGGGTGCTAAAGGATGAGCATTTTAATTAGGATTTATAGTCATAAGCAAAATGCTTATGGCTATTTTTATTTATTTAAGGAGAGAGAAATATGAATGATTTAAGAATTTGTGTAAGTGGTGCTTGTGGAAAGATGGGCAGCGAAGTTGTCAGAACTATCTCGAAAAATGAAGGTGTAGTTTTGAAAGCTGCAGTTGATTTTATTAATATTGGTAAAAATATTGGAGAAATTGCAGGTACAAAAGATGATATTTTAGTTCAAGGTGATTTAAAAGAAGCCTTATCCAAAGGTAATATTGATGTTGTTGTTGATTTTACAAACCATAAAGTAATCTATGATAACAGTAAGACTGTTCTAGAAATGGGAATACCCATGGTTATAGGTACAACAGGGCTAACAAATGAACAAGTTAATGAATTAAAAACTATTTGCGAACAAAAACAGGTAGGCGCATTATGGGCTACAAACTTTGCTATCGGTGCTATTTTGATGATGGAATTTGCTGGTAAAGCTGCTAAATACTTCGACAATGTAGAAATTATTGAATATCACCATGATAATAAGTTAGATGCTCCAAGTGGAACATCATTAACCACAGCAGGAATAATTAAAGAAATAAGAAAAAGTAAAAAACAAGGACATCCTGACGAAAAAGAAATATTAGCAGGTGCTAGAGGAGCCGATTATGATGGCTTTAAAATACATAGTGTTAGGTTACCTGGATTTATTGCACATCAAGAGGTTATCTTTGGTGATGTTGGACAAATATTGACCATCAGACATGATTCTATGAATAGAGAATCATTTATGCCTGGAGTAATTCTTGGTTGTAAGGAAATTATAAAAAGAAAAGGATTCATTGAAGGCTTAGATAAACTACTATAGGAGGAATAAAAATGGAATTATACAATATTGCAGTTGTCGGAACAGGAGCTGTTGGCTCAACTATTCTTCAAGTCCTAGAAGAAAGAAATTTTCCA
Organism: Bacillota bacterium; assembly: GCA_024635955.1. Lineage (GTDB taxonomy): Bacteria > Bacillota > TC1 > TC1 > TC1 > WTXA01. The sequence goes on along the minus strand of JAGXHX010000040.1, from coordinate 4,132 downwards.
GTAGGTAACTTAAAGTTATTAGCTACTAAAAATAGTGCAGGAAAAAAATTAAGCTTTAAAGGGAAAGAATATACAATTGAAGAGACAATAAAAGATTCATTTATAGGTGTTGACATTGCATTATTTGCTGGTGGAAAAGCTAGTGAAATGTATGCTGAAGTCGCAGCTGAAATGGGAGCAATAGTAATTGATAACAGCAGTTTCTTTAGAATGAAGGAAAATGTACCATTGGTTGTACCCGAAGTGAATCCAGATGCAATTAAAAATCATAAAGGTATTATAGCTAATCCTAATTGTTCTACAATTCAAATGTGTGTAGCTTTAAAACCTATTAATGACTATTCAAGAATAAAAAGAATAGTTGTTTCAACTTATCAAGCTGTAAGTGGTGCGGGACAAGAAGCAATGGATGAATTAGTTGATCAAACTAAAGAAGTGCTTTCAGGAAATGAAGCAAATGTAAAAGTATTTCAACATCAAATTGCTATGAATGTAATACCCCATATTGATGTATTCAAAGAAAACTACTATACTAAAGAAGAAATGAAAATGACTCTTGAAACACAGAAGATATTTAATGATTATGATATGAAGATTAGTGCTACCGCAGTACGTGTTCCTATTTTAAGGAGCCATTCAGAATCGATTACAGTAGAAACTGAAAAGAAAATTTCTAGAGATAAAGCTTTAGAATTATTTAGTACTTGTGAAGGTATTGTACTTCAAGATGATCCGATGAATAATATTTATCCAATGCCATTCTTCTCATCAAATACTGATGAAGTTTATGTAGGTAGAATAAGAGAAGATATTGCATTTGAAAATGGATTAAGCTTTTTCGTAGTGGCTGACCAGCTTAGAAAAGGAGCTGCAACAAATGCTATTCAAATAGCTGAGTTATTGGTTAGAGAAAATATGGTAGGTGAAAAATAATGTTTGGAAGAGTAATGACCGCAATGGTCACCCCGTTTAAAGGTAGTGAAGTAAATTATAAAGAAGCAGAAAAAATAGCTAAATTTTTGGTAAACAATGGTTCTGATTCTTTGTTGATCTGTGGTAGTACAGGTGAAAACCCTACTATGACAAAAGAAGAAAAAATTAAATTAATAAGTACAGTAAGAAATGCAGTAGACGTGCCGATAATGGCAGGTACTGGTTCTTTTAATACTGCTGAATCTGTTGAATTTACTAAAGAAGTAGATAAAATTGGGGTTGATGGATTTTTAATTGTTACCCCTTACTATAACAAACCGAATCAGGAAGGTATATTTCAACATTTTAAAATGGTAGCTGAGTCAACTGATAAACCAATTATGCTTTATAACATACCCGGTAGGACTGTAAAAGAAATATCGGTAGATACAATAGTAAGACTTTCAAAATTGCCAAATGTCAGTTATTTAAAAGCTGCCTGTGGCAATTTAGCTAATATTAGTTTAACCAAAAACCAAACTGATGAAGATTTTATAATCTATAGTGGAGATGATGGTCTAACATTACCGATGTTATCTATTGGAGCCAGAGGCGTAGTAAGCGTTGCTTCTGCTATAATCGGTAAAGAAATAAACCAAATGATCGCAGAGTTTCAAGCAGGTAATGCAAAAAAAGCACAAGAATTACATTTGGAATATTTTGATGTATTCAAAGATTTATTCTGTGATACAAATCCTGTGCCAGTTAAATATGCACTTTCAAAATTAGGATTTGATACTGAAGAAGTAAGACTGCCGATGGTAGAACTTGAACCGAGTTCTAAAAAAATAATAGACGATATGCTTAAAAGACATAATTTAATATAGTAATTACAGGGAGAGATTGAAAATATCCTCCCTTTTTACTTGCTACAGTACAACTTTTAGATTAAAATTAGAATGTATTAATATTATACAATACAAAATATTTGTATAATATTAATACTTTTAATAAAGGGAGTTAATAATGAAGGAAAAAATTTCATCAATATTATTATTGATAATTGTTTCAACACTTTTAGTTGGTTGTGGTGGAAATTAAACTGCTAATAAAAATCTTAGTGTTGTTGGTTCAAGTTCAGTAGCACCTTTGGCTGAATATGAAGCAGAGAATTTTTTAAGAGTTAGTAAAGATATTGAAGTATATGTGCAAAGTGTTGTATCATCTGCAGACATTAAAGTAGCGATTGAAGGTACTGCAGACGTTGTCATTTCATCGAGAAATTTAAGTGCTGATGAAGCAAAAGATTTAGAAGAAGTTAGTATATCCTTAGATGGTATATCAGTCGTAGTTAATCCTCAAAATAATGTTAAAGAGCTTATTGAAAAAGAACTTCTAGCAATATATCAAGGGGAAATAAGAAATTGGAAAGATGTTGGTGGGGATAATGCTCCAATAGTTGTTGTTAGTAGAGAAGAAGGTAGTGGAACAAGAGGCGCCTTTGAAGAAATAACAGGACTTGAAATTGAAAAAAATGGTAAAAAATATACAACTGTTTATAGCAGAGCTATTATAACTGATGGAAATGGGTCAATAAAACAAAATATTGCCTTAAAGAAAAATGGGATTGGTTATATTTCAGTTGGCTCAGTTGATGATAGTGTAAAAGCTGTATCAATAGATGGAGTTTTACCTACAGAAAAAACAATTAAATCTGGTTTATATTTAATTTCACGACCATTTTTACTATTTGCAAAAGGAAATCCATCTCCAGAAGCTCAAACTTTTGTAGATTTCATTTTAAGTAGCGAAGGTCAAAAATTAGTTAGAGAACATGACTATATTACAGTAAATTAACAAGAATTTAACAATATACTTATTTAGAATTAATATTAATAGAATATAATTTAAAGAGAAAGTATGAAAAAGAAAATTGATAAATTAGCTGAACTACTATTTATAGTCTCCGCGGTTATATGTGTTTTGGCTCTTTTACTAATTATGATATTCATTTTTTATAAAGGATCACCTAGTATTTTAAGAATAGGTATTTTTAAATTCTTGTTTGGTGTAGAATGGCAACTAAGAGCTGAAGTTTTTAGCATTCTACCCATGATTACAGCCAGTGTGTTTGTTATGACAGGAGCAATTTTAATAGGATCGACTTTGGGAGTATTGACATCAACATTCATTGTCTACATTGCACCTAAAAAGATAGGTAATATATTAAAAATTGCGACTGATGTATTGGCCAGTATTCCTTCTGTAATATATGGCTTTTTTGGCTTGATGATTGTAATACCACTTATCGATAGATTCTTAGCTGGAGGAGCTGGTGGAAACTGTATGCTGGCAGCTATAATAATTTTATCGGACCAGAAGCGTTTAAACAAGCTTTCGGAACTGCTACTTTATTAATAATTATTGTATTAATAATAGTCTTGTTTACACAAGTACTATTTAGAGGGAGAAATGATTAATGGAAGGTATAACAAAAATTAGAACAGAAAACCTTGAGTTGTTTTATGGTGATGTTCAGGCATTGAAAGATATAAATTTAGATATAAAAGAAAAAGAAGTCACTGCACTTATAGGTCCATCAGGCTGTGGTAAATCTACTTTTTTAAGAACTATTAATAGAATGAATGATTTAATAATAGGTTGTAAGATTAATGGTAAAGTAATATTCGATGATGAGGATATTTATCGCGAAAGTATGGATATTATAACTTTAAGAAAAAAAATAGGTATGGTATTTCAAAAACCAAATCCATTCAAAATGTCGGTTTACGATAATGTTGCTTATGGTCCTAGAATTCATGGAGTTAAAAATAAAAGAACACTTGATGAGATAGTTGAAAATTCTTTGAGAAAGGCTTTCGTATGGGATGAAGCCAAGGATCGATTAAAATCAAACGCACTATCATTATCTGGTGGACAACAACAAAGATTGTGTATAGCCAGGGCATTAGCAGTTGATCCTGAAGTCTTATTAATGGATGAACCTACAAGCGCATTAGACCCTATATCTACAATAAAAATCGAGGATTTAATAAATGAATTAAAGAAAAACTATACAATTATAATAGTAACCCATAATATGCAACAAGGTGCTAGAATATCAGATAAAACTGCATTTTTCTTAAATGGTGAAGTAATAGAATATGATTTGACGGATACAATTTTTACAAATCCTAAAAATCCGAAAACGGAAGAATAT
>JAGXHX010000003.1 GCA_024635955.1 Bacillota bacterium | reverse complement strand
TCTGGACATGGGAATCTAATTAAATTACTGTACTGTATAATAAAGAAAGGTTGGTATCCAAGTTTTGGATACCAACCTTTCTTTATTATAATATTTTTAAATCAATATTATTAGTATGCTAAAGCAGCTTTAATTGCATTAGTATATTTGTAAAACTGAGTTGTCTTTGTTTGTCTTCCTGAAGTAGAAAGGCTTGAAAAGAAACTGGCTCTTAATGCAGATGATACTTCTATTTGTACACCAGCACGACTTAGATTTTTATTAGCAATATTGTATAAACTTAATGCAGCAAGACTAGTAGGTGCATCTGCAACTCTATATCCAGCAGCTTTCAATTTAGTTTTTACTTTATTGACCAATACTTTATCAAGTCCACCAACATAAGTTAGTTTGCTTGTGCTTGAAAAACCATGTATTGACAATGTTTTCTTTGAGTTCTTAACCATACTAATTGCTATAGGTTCATCAAAATGTGTAGAAGTTATGTGCAAAGAAGAATTTCCGCTTTTCATAATACCTTGAAATGTGTAGAAATCATACTTTGTACTTGCTATGTTATCTGCCAATTCAGTTGTTCCTGGCTCAATGCTACCCCCATGAATAGCGATTACAGCTATTGTTGATGTAGTATTTCTATTAACTATTTTATAGTCAATTCCTTCAACTTTTGCACTTGACAACGCACTATAATTTGCATATAAATCAGCAGCAGAAACTGATGTTTTACTTGTAAAGAATAATACTAGACTCATGGTTACAACTAATAACCCTATTTTTAATACTTTCAAAATTTTATACCTCCTTTTAATAAAAATACTTCTATTTCGCATAACCGAAATAGAAGTATTTCAAAAATATCTTTCAATTAAACTTTCGGCAACTCGGCTACCATAGTCTTAAAATCTTAAAACCTTAGGTCCTTAGCTTTGCGTCTTCAACTTTCGTTGAATATGCTATTTTCTTTATTTTGTCTATTATTGCACGTCCATTATAGTTAAGCAATACATTTGGAACAATTAAAAAGTAATTGTTAAAGTAATTATGTTGCCTTTACATATCTATAATATTTAATATACTGGATATTCCTAAAAAAGGAGATGACTAAATAAATTATTCTTTGTTAATCTACAGACTTCAAGGATTCAATCATATTAATTTTTTTTAATTTAAAATAGGTGATTATTTGGACTATAGCTGAAAGCACTACTGTAATTAGAAAAGTCCAGATATAGCTTAAGAAATTTATTCGTCTAAGAAATACAGTACTATCAACCTCAATAACACCTATAACTAACCTGTGAAGGAATATACCAACCACAAGACCAGTAATAACACTGATGATAGTTAATATAATCGCCTCTCTGTAAATATACATATTTACTTCATTATCATAAAAACCTAGTACTTTTAAGGTGGCAATCTCACGTTTTCTTTCACTAATATTGATTGATGTCAGATTAAAAAGAACTAAAATGGCTAATATAGAGGCAGCGCCAATAATCATAATTATTATATTATTTAGACCATTTACTAAACTATTAAAAGTATTTAAATTATCAGTAGTAAAATTAATATTAGAAAACACATTGCTAGCCATTAAATTCTCTGCAAGAATAGACTCATTTTTGGAATTATGATCAGAAACTATAATATTATATTTAGTACTTTCATCGAAAATTTTATTATAGGTAGTATTGTTCATATAAATATAGTGCATAACATAGTTTTGAGCAATATCAGTAACCTTTAAAGAATAAACTTGATTGGCATTGTTAGTTATTTTTAGGACATCACCTTTTTCAATGCCTGTTAAGGCCGATAGTTTTTTAGTGATGACAATACTATTATCTTTTAATGATATATGTTTGTTGGACATATTATTATTTAGAACAAAGTATTCTTCGAATTTGTTTTTATCCTCTGGGACTATTAAATTAAGGTCAACTTCTTTAGTTTTAGCCTTGGTAGTAAAAGTAGTTTGGTTAATTAACAGTGGATCTTTTATTTCCTCTTTTTGCAATAAGATAGTTAAGTCATCATTGATAATATCAGTATCATTTTTTAAAACTAATAAATCATCATATTTGAAAATCTTGCTGTATTGTAAATCAGCAATTCCTTCAACGCTGTCACGTATACCAAAGCCAGTTAGTAAAAGAGCAGTACATCCTGCTATGCCAACGATGGTCATGAAAACTCTCTTTTTGTATCTGAAAATATTCCTCATAGTTACTTTCCAAGTAAATGACAATCTAGTCCAGATAAAGGGTATTTTTTCAAGAAGAATTGTTTTACCTTTTTTTAATGGAACCGGACGAAGGAGGGCTGCAGGTCTTTGCTTAAATTCTTTAAAGCCTGCTTTAATGGTAACTGAGAACATTAATAGTAAAGTAAAGAAAGATATTAAAGATAATGTTAATATGTTGAATTTTAAAATTAAGGGAGGCAGTATATAGTTAGCCTTATAAACAGAGTGAATTATAAATGGAATTAGAGTACTACCACCAAAGAAACCTAATAATATACCTGAGATGGAGGCTATGAAAACATATAATAAATACATGGATAGTATACTATTATTAGAATATCCAAGGGATGTTAAGGTTCCAATTTCTCCACGTTCTTCCTCAATCATTCTAGTCATTGTATTTAAACTCATCAAGGCAACAATTAACATAAAAAATACTGGTAATACATTAGCAATTAATGATACCTTTTGTGTATCTTCGTGCAAAGCAACAAATCCAGGAAAGTCAGTTCTATCAAAAACATACCATTTTGTGTTTTCTGTTTCCGATTTTATTTTTAATAAATCGCTTTTTAATTCTTTGAGATAATTATCATATTCATTTGAATAAACTAAGGCTGATTTCGAATTTTTGGCTGTTAAGTATATTTCTGTATAATATGGTATTTGGAAATCATCTTTATTTATAAAAATAAAGGAGTGTAATTTACCATTTCCAATATTAGAATTACCATAATCTTTAAAAATATAGAGAACAGAATTAATGGTTCCAACTACTTTATAACTATTGTATTTTAAAATATTGTTTGGATTATTAGTAATTGGTATTATATCTCCAATTTTATAGTTTTTGTTGTCAGCAAGACACTCATTGGAATTTATAGGCATTCTACCTTCAATTATTTTAGGCTGATTAATATTATTCTCTATTGCTTGTACTTTTATTGGACTACCATCACTTAGTACATCAATAGAATAGCTAGGAACTATAAGATTGGCTTCATTTAATTGTCTGATAGAATTAATATCATCATTTGTAAAACCTGTAGGACTTACAAGTTTAAGATCCATTAAGTTATATTCATCATAATATGAATCGACCGAACTAATAATATCAGGTGAACTTGCTCTAATCCCAGTAAAGAATCCTACTCCTACAGCAATTATTACTAAAAGAGAAACAAACCTTCCAAATGATTTTTTAACTTTAATTAAAGCATTTTTAAACAACAAAATAATCACCACACAATCTCGGAAACCTTTTTAGGTTTATGATTAATAATTATTTCAGCAACTGTTCCATTTTTAATTTTTATGACTTTATCAGCCATGTCGGCAATAACTGAATTATGTGTGATCAGGACCGTTGACATATTCATTTTTTTACAGGTTTTTTGTAAGAGTTCTAGTATTTTCTTACCTGTATTACTATCTAATGCTCCAGTTGGTTCATCACATAATAGTAATTTAGGATTTTTGGCTATAGCTCTAGCAATCGCAACACGCTGTTGTTCTCCTCCAGAAAGTTGATAGGGAAAATTGTCAATTCTATCAGCTAAACCAACTTCTTTAAGTATAGTTAGTGGGTCCAGTGAATCAGGACAAATTTGACAAGCTAGTTCTACATTTTCAAGAGCTGTTAGATTATGGACTAGATTATAGAATTGAAAAACAAAACCTATATCATTACGCCTATATTTAACTAAATCCTTGCCTTTATATTCGTCAATTCTTACTCCGTCTATTATGATATGACCATCTGTAGGTATATCCATTCCACCAATCAAATTTAAGATTGTTGTTTTTCCAGCACCTGAAGGTCCTAGTATTACTACTAGTTCTCCTTTTTCTATTTTAAATGAACAATGTTCTACAGCAGTTATGGTTACTTCTCCTAAAACATAATCTTTTTTTATATTTTTTAGTTCTATATATGACACCTTAATTCCTCCGTTAATAAACATTGTGTTGTATTTAAATCACAGTTTTAGTATACTAACGTTATGAAGTTATAACAACAATCAGATGCTTTAACTATGCTACTAATAAAACATATATGAAAGAAATGTTTATTAAATAGCATAAAATTATAAACTTATGAGTGTGGAGGATGGTATGAAATCTGAGAAAATAGATAGGCGCGTGAAATATACCAAAATGGTACTTAAAGAAAGTCTGATAGAATTATTAAAGAATAAACATATCTCAAAAATATCTATTAAAGAAATATGTGAAAAAGCAGATATAAACAGGGCTACATTTTATGCCCATTATAAAGATCAATATGATCTTCGACTTCAAATTGAGAATGAAATGATAGAAGAAATCAATAACTATTTAAATAGTTATTCTTTTAGTAGTCCTGAAAATATTTCTCTTGAAATGCTAGTAAAGATTTTTGAATATATTAAAGAAAATGCAGAAGTTTGTATTGTCCTTTTAGGCGATACAGGTGATATTAATTTTCAAAAGAAAGTAATGATGCTTGTTCAAGAGCAATGTATTTCCGCTTGGACTTCAATTAAGGAAATTAAACAAGAAGATGCAGAATTCATTTATACATTTTATGCTATAGGAAGTGTAGGTATAATTCAAAAATGGCTTGCAGAAGATATAGAAAAACCAGCAACTGAAATGGCTGCTTTAATATTAAAGTTAGCAAATAGTGGACTTTCAGCTTTTTAAAATAGTATTCATTATCGCTAAAAAAAGATGTATTTAAGAAATACAATAATAAGTGCAAACCATATCAGAATAATCGGAATAGAATAGTACCACTTTTTAGGTTTTCCTTTATTCCATAAATCTTCAGCTTCAATGCGACACTGGTTTAATATTTCCTTTGGTATAAGTTTAATTGTAATAGTGACAAGTAGTGGTAATATAATAATGTCATCCAATAATCCCAAAACTGGAATAAAATCAGGTATCAAATCGATGGGTGATAGTGCATATCCAATAGTAATCCCAGCAAATATTTTAGCTATCAGTGATACTTCTTTTTTTGATAGAGCAATAAATACTGATGGAATATCTATTTTCAATTTTTTTGCTCTTGCTTTCAGATCCATTTGTTTGCCTCATTTCCTTGATAGATATGAAATCAAACATTTTCATATAATTTTATTATAGCATAAAGTAGATATAGCAATAAATTTACATCTAAAATAGCACAAGTAAAAACCGCTATCAATAATTTTATTGATAGCGGTTTTTACTTTAAAGATTATTCAGTTTTTTTCTTTTTAATTTTTTTCTTTTTTTCTTTTTTTTCATCATCATATTGGATTTTTTCAAAATTGATAAAGGCGGTGATTTTACCTTCACGGTACAAGCTAATTAAAATATTTGTAACGATAGGAACTATAAACATACCGGCTACACCAAACCAAATAAATCCTAAATAAATAGATATTAGAGTTATTAGAGGATTTAGTCCAAGATTATCGCCTACAATTTTCGGTTCTATTATTTGTCTAACAACGGTAATAATAGCGTATAGAACTAATAGACCAAAACCTAAGCTCATATCACCTACGATGAAGGTGAAGATAATCCATGGAATCATAATACCGCCAGTACCAAGAACTGGCATAATATCAAAAAGGGCAATTAATAATGCGAAAAATATAGAATTAGGAATATTAAGTATTGTTAAACCGATACTTAATTCCAAAAAGGTGACAGTCATGATTTTTGCATAGGCTACAATATATTTTCCGATAGTTTCTTTAAAGGCTACCTTAACATTTCTAACTAGAATACCAAATTTACTAGGCATGATATCAAAAATAAAATTACCAATATTTAGAAAATCAATATTAGCAAATACAGTAGCAAGCACTGTAAATATAAAGGATAATAAAATAAAAGGTAAGGACTTAGTTAAATTAGTTAATAAGATTAAGCCTTGCGTGGAAAAGTTTATAGCCCAGCTTTGAAGTTCGCCAACTATTAAAATTTGAAGTTTGCCTATTTGAAATTTCATATCAGGTGAAAATCCTGCAATGATATCTGTTAGCCAGGTATTTACCTTGCTTAAGGCTGGAACTACATCATTACTAAAAAATTCTGGTAGCAGGTAAAAATAGGTTTGGGAATATTTTATTATTAAATAAAAGAATAACCACACTAAAAAACCTAGAATCACAGCAAGTGTAATAGTATAAATATAGGCAATTACTCTACGCTTTATATGAGTTTTTTTAACTGTCCAACTGATTAGAGGATTCATTAAAAAAGCAATGGCAAAACCAATTACGAACGGCATAAGCCAACTAAACATGAACTTCATGCTAAAGTAAATAACACCGGCTATAATGGCAAAAAAAACAAAATTTATAATAAATTGCCTTCTTTTTTCAATATCCATCAAACTACCCCCTTTTCAAAATATGGGAAATGTTCTCGATAATTTTGCTAGCAACTTCAGGTCTATTCATTGTATATATATGTATACCTTCAACATCGTTTGTTACTAAATCGATAATCTGGTCTGTAGCATACATAATGCCTGCCTCCATTAAGGCGGAAGGGTTATCTTCATACTTATCTAGAATACGAATAAACTTCCTTGGTAGAGTAGCTCCACAAAGAGTTACAATATTGTGTATTTGTTTTGCATTAATTACAGGCATAATTCCAGCTGATATAGGAACATGTATACCTGCTTTAGCTGAACGATCTAAAAATCTATAATATTGTTCGTTATCGTAAAATAACTGACTAACTAGAAAATCAACTCCAGTGTCTACTTTGGTTTTAAGGTTTAATATGTCCTGGGTCAAGCTTCTTGATTCTATATGACCTTCAGGATAACAAGCAGCACCAAGAGAAAATGTATCACCATAATGTTGTTTGATAAAAGCAATCAAATCTGAAGCATATTCAAAATGAAGTGGATTTGGAATAGAAAATTGTTCACCCGCAGGAAAATCTCCTCTAAGTGCTAAAATATTATTTATTCCATTATCTTTTAATCTGTCTAAGGTATCAATAACCACTTCCTTGGTTGATGACAAACAAGTTACATGAGCTAATGATTCAATATTGAACTCATTTTTGACTTTTCCTGCTATATCACAAGTTCTACCTGTAGTTTTGCCAGTAGCGCCATAAGTTACACTAATAAAATCTGGATTTAGTTGTGAAAATCCTTCAAGTTTATCAGTTATGTTTTCTATAGTTCCTGAACCCATTTTGGGAGGAAATATTTCAAAAGATACTACAGTTTTACCTTTATTATAAAAATCTTTAATTTGCATTAAAAACCTCCTTGTTTAAATATTATAACTTTAATTATATCATAAAAAATTATATAATAGATAAGTAGAAAACAAAGGTTGGTATTTATAAAAGTTAAAAATATCATTCAATACTTCTTGAAAGTTGAATTTATCATAAAAAAAGATACATTCTCTATAAAATTAGTAAAATATAATTATATAATATAGCTTAAAAGGACCTAATAGCAATATTTAGCTTTAATTGTAGTTCTAAAAATTATATAATGTGTGAGTAGGAAATTAAGGAGAACTAATTTGGAAATAAAAGTTAACAAAAGTGAAGTATTAAGATACCTTGGCTATAAAAATCAAGAATATAGCCAGGAGCTTGATCAAATCATAGATGAAGTAAGAAATGAAATTATGGAAATTTCAAACTTTAAATATATATATAAAATAGTGGAGCTTAAAAGAGATGATGAAGGTAAGGCCTATATCGCTGATGGAATAATGCCTTTATTAGGAGAAAATATTCAGAAACATCTAGCTAATGCCGAAAGTTGTGTCATTATGGCTGCTACACTTGGTTTTGAAGTAGAAAAAAGACTTAACTACTATAGTAAAGTTGATCTTACGAAAAACTTTATTTTAGATAGTTGTGGAACTCAGATGATTGAAGAAGTTTGTGATGGTATTGAAGAAGAGGTTAAAGAAAAACTTGGAGATGGATTTTACTATACTTTTAGATATAGTCCAGGATATGGAGATTATCCTATCAGTGTCCAAAATGAACTGGTTAGATATCTAGATGGTTATAGGAAGATTGGTTTGACGGTAACTGACAGTCATCTTCTATTACCTAGAAAATCAGTAACTGCAATTATGGGTATTCAAAAAATACCATTTGTTAGTGAGTTTGATCGTTGTGCCGCTTGTTTGGCCAGAGAATATTGTAAATTTAGAAAAGAGGGAACAAGATGTTATTCAAAGAAAGATTAAATACAGGCCAGCTCATTCTTTTTGATGGTGCGATGGGGACTCAGCTTCAATATTATGGTATGAAGGGTGGAGAACTTCCAGAAAGATATAATATTGAGAAAAAAGAGATTTTAGAACAAATACATTTAGATTACTTGATGGCAGGTGCACAGGTAATTACTACCAATACCTTTGGAGCTAATAGTCATAAATTAGCAGGAACTGGTCTTGAGGTGGATGTTGTTATAAGTGAGGCTGTTAAAAGTGCAAAGGCAGCTATAAAAAAATCTGGTAAAGAGGCTTATATTGCTTTGGATATTGGTCCAATAGGCCAGTTAATGGAACCGATGGGGACCTTGTCCTTTGATCAGGCTTATGAGTTGGTGAAGGAAGAAGTGCTTGCTGGTGTTGTAGCTGGTTGTGACTTAGTTCTATTAGAGACTATGACTGATATTTATGAGTTGAAAGCAGCAATTTTGGCAATTAAAGAAAATAGTGATTTACCTATATTTGCTACTATGACCTTTGAAACTAATGGTAGAACTTTAACTGGTACTAATCCAGAAACTTTAGTCAATATTTTAGAGGGATTGGGTGTTGATGCTTTAGGTATGAACTGCTCTTTAGGGCCTGTTGAATCAAAGGTTATTTTAAAAGATATATTGAAATATGCGAGTATTCCAGTAATGATTCAACCTAATGCTGGTCTTCCTCAAATAAAGGAGGGTAGTACTGTTTACAGTATTACTGAAGATGAGTTTGTAACGGAAGCTTTAGCTTTTGCTAAGGAGGGTGTTGCAATAATCGGTGGTTGTTGTGGAACAACTCCCTCATATATAAAGAAGATTACATCGGTTTTAACTGGTAGTGAAGTTGTTAAAAGAGATATTGGTAAGAAGACTAAAATTTCTTCCCCTGTTTCTACTCTTACTATTGGTGAAGATTTTGTAATTATTGGCGAGAGAATTAATCCAACTGGTAAAAAGAAAATGAAAGAAGCTCTTTTAGAGGATAATTTAGGATACATAGTTGAAGAAGCTGTACAACAAGAAAAAGCTGGAGCACATGCTTTGGATGTTAATGTTGGATTACCTAAGATAGATGAACCTAAGAAGATAGTTGAGGTTATAAAGTTAATACAAGAAATTAGCAATCTTCCTTTACAGATTGACTCTGCAGATGTTAAGGCTTTGGAGATGGGGTGTCGTTACTATAATGGCAAACCTTTGATCAATAGCGTTAATGGAAAGTTGGAGTCAATGGAGGCAGTATTTCCTATTGCTAAAAAATATGGTGCTGCTATGATTGCTTTAACATTGGATGAGAGTGGAATTCCTAATACTGCAGAAGAACGTTTTAAGATTGCTGAAAAAATTATGAATAAGGCTGCCGAGTATGGTATTGCTAAGGAGAATATTATTATTGATACTTTGGTTTTGACCGTTTCTGCTCAACAGAAGGAAGTTATGGAGACTATTAAAACTTTGGCTTTAGTTAAGGAAAGACTTGGATTGAAGACTAGTCTTGGTGTTTCTAATGTTTCTTTTGGTTTGCCTAGCAGACCTTTAATAAATAGGACTTTTTTGACTATGGCTATGACAATGGGTCTTGATGTGGCGATAATTAATCCTATGTCCAAGGAGATGATGGAGGCAATAAGTGCTTTTAGAGTTTTGGCCAACCTTGATAAGGATGCAGAGGATTTTATAGGTAAGTTTAGTGAATCTGCCCTGGTTGATAGAAATAGTGATAAACTTTTGTCTGATTATAGTTTGCAGGAGATAATTATTGGTGGGCTGAAGGATAAGTCTGCTGATAAGACAAGGGAGATGTTGGCTTCTAAGAAGGCTTTGGAGATTGTTAATGAGGATATAATGCCAGCTTTGAATATTGTTGGGGATGGTTTTGAGCAGGGCAAGGTTTTCTTGCCTCAATTGATTCAGTCTGCTGAGACTGTTAAGGCTTCTTTTGTGGTAATCAAGGAAGCTTTGACTGCTTCAGGTGCTGTTGAGACTAAGAAGGGTAAGGTTATACTTGCAACTGTTCAGGGTGACATTCATGATATAGGTAAGAATATAGTCAAGGTCTTGATGGAAAATTATGGATTTGAGGTTTATGATCTTGGTAAGGACGTTTCTCCTGAAAAAATTATTGAGGCTGCCAAGGCCAAACAGGTTGATTTAATTGGTTTGTCTGCTTTGATGACGACTACAGTAAAGAGTATGGAGGAGACTATAATCAAGTTAAGGGAGAGTGGTGTTACTGTGCCTGTAATGGTTGGTGGTGCTGTCTTGACTGTTGAGTATGCTGGTATGATTGGTGCAGATTATTATGGTAAGGATGCCAAGGAGGCTGTTAGCATTGCTAATAAGGTTGTTGGCTAAGGGGTATATATGATGAATAATGGTGTTTTAATGGCTTTTGTGGCTACTTTGTTTACTTGGGGCGTGACTGGTTTAGGTGCTGCTTTAGTATTTTTCTTTAAGAATCTAAGGCGTGATATCCTGGATGGAATGATGGGCTTTGCAGCAGGGGTAATGATTGCCGCTAGTTTTTGGTCTCTTTTAGCTCCTGGTATTAGTTTGTCAGAGTCTCTTGGTCAGAATGCTGTTGTTATGGTGGCATCTGGTTTTATGGCTGGTGGATTATTTTTGTTTTTGGTGGATAAGTTGTTGCCTCATATGCATTTGCAAAGATCAGAACCTGAGGGTATTAAGTCTTCATGGAGCAGGTCTGTTTTGTTAGTTACAGCGATTACTCTTCATAACATACCTGAAGGTTTAGATATTGGGGTTGCTTTTGGAGCGGCTGCTAGTGGGGAGGCTGGTTTTGGTGGTGCTGTGGCTTTGGCAATTGGTATAGGTTTGCAGAATTTCCCTGAAGGGGCTGCAGTGTCTATTCCTCTTAGACGTGAGGGTTTGTCTAGATTGAAGTCTTTTATGTATGGTCAGTTTAGTGGTATTGTGGAGCCTATTGCAGCTGTTATTGGTGCGTTTTTGGCTATTTCTATTAGAGGATTATTGCCTTTTGCTCTTGCCTTTGCTGCTGGTGCAATGATATTTGTTGTGGTGGAGGAGCTTATTCCAGAATCTCAAGGTAAAGCTGGTGTTAGGAGTAGTGATTTGATTTCTATGTTTACTATGGTTGGTTTTGCTGTTATGATGATTCTTGATGTGGCACTAGGGTAAGTTATTAGTTATTTTATATATTCTAGTTAATGGCTAGGGTATGATGTTTATTTATGTAATGTTGAGTAATTATTCATACTTAATACATTTTTAAGGTTGGCTTTCCCTATATGATAGGACTTGTAATATATAGTATTAGTTTAAATTTGAATAATAGTTAGTATATTAGCTGGGAATATAAAATCTCTTTATATTCCTATTTTATTTTGATATTTTTGTTGTTTCTTTTGCTTGTTGTTGTATAATTGTAATAACACTAGATGTTGTGTTTTATGGATGAAAAATTACAAGATAATGTGGAATTAGTTTTTTGACAGGAGGGTTTTGGAAGTGGAAGTATTGAAGAGACAAGGTTATTTGGTAGAGTTTGAACCTAAAAAAATCAAGAATGCTATTGAGAAGGCTATGACTGAGACCAATGATGGTATTGACCAGGAGTTAAGTACTACTATTGGTTTACGTATCCAGGAAATGATTAAGGAGAGGGACAGGGCCATCAATGTTGAAGAAATACAAGACATGGTGGAGTATCTTCTTATGGATACGAACAGGAAAGATGTGGCTAAGAAGTATATTATTTATCGTTATGCGCAGACTCAGGCGAGAACTGTAGCTAAAAAGGAAGAATATGTGATGGTTACTGATGATTTTGTCAGCAACTATAAACATAAAAAGTCTCCAATGGGCAAGCTTGGTGACTTTGTATATTACAGAACATATTCCAGGTACTTAGAGGACATGGGACGTCGTGAGTATTGGTGGGAGACTGTTCGTCGTGCAGTGGAATATAATACGAGCTTATTGCCAACTTCTAGGAAGGAAGCGGAAGCTCTTTATGATAATATATTTAATTTAAAGCAGTTTTTGTCTGGGAGGACATTTTGGGTAGGTAATACTGGTGTTTCTAAGCATTATCCTTTGTCTAATTTTAATTGTGCTTTTGAGACGATTACTAGTATTGATGATTTCAGGGATTTATTTTATCTTTTGATGGTTGGTGCTGGAGTTGGTGCCAGGGTTTTACCAGAGGATGTTGTTGCTCTTCCTAAGTTCAGATCTCGTTTTGAACTTATTCATAGAGATTATAGTCCTGTTGAACCTAGTGAAAGAAAAGATTATACAGCTCTTAATTTTTATGATGATGTTAGAGCTGAGATTACAATTGGTGATTCTAAAGAGGGATGGGCTCAGGCTTTGAAGTTCTTTTTGGAGTTGATTAGTAGTCATGAGTATCGTCATATTGAGACTATATTGATTGATTACAGTAATGTTAGACCAAAGGGTGAGAAGTTAAAGACTTTTGGTGGAACTGCTAGTGGTCATGAGAGTATTAAGAATATGTTCAATAAGATTGCTAATGTGGTTATAGTTCGTGGAGAAACTGAAGGTGAACGGGTTATTCTTCGTCCTATAGATTGTATGGATATTTGTAATATTATTGGTGAGAATGTGGTTGTTGGAGGCGTTCGTCGTACTGCTGAGATGATTATTGTAGATGCTGATGATAAAGAATGTATAGAGGCTAAGTCTAGCTTGTACAGACAGGTTGAAGGTAAGTGGGAGGTTAATAAGGATCTTATTCATCGTCAGATGAGTAATAATTCTATTTACTATAAAGCCAAACCTACTAGGGAAAGACTTCATTGGCAGATTGAAAAAATGCGCTATAGTGGAGAGCCTGGTTGGGTGAATGGTGAGTCAGCTGCTAAGCGTAGGCCTAATATGGCAGGTGTAAATCCTTGTGGTGAAATATTGCTTGATAGTTATGGTGTTTGCAATCTGACTACAATTAATGTTTTTGCTTATGTTAAGGATGGTATTCTTGACGAGGCTGGATTATATGAGGCACAGCGTCTATCAGCTAGGGCTGGTTATAGGATGACTTGTGTAGAGCTTGAGCTTCCTCGTTGGAATCATGTTCAAAGTAGAGATAGGTTACTTGGTTGTAGTTTAACTGGTTGGCAGGATATGGTTAATGCTGTTGGTTTGGATAAGGCTGGTGAAGCTAAGATATTGGTTAAGCTTCGTGCTGTTGCTAGGGATGCTGCTAATGAGTATGCTAAGGAACTGAGTCAAAATCCACCAATTTTGGTTACTACTGTTAAACCTGAAGGAACATTGAGTCAATTGCCTGCTGTTTCAAGTGGTGTTCATTATTCTCATTCTGATTATTTTATTCGCAGGGTGCGTATTAATGCTCATGATCCTTTGGTTAGGGTTTGTGAGGAGTTGGGTTATCCTGTTTTCCCTGAGGTTGGTCAGGATTGGAGTACTTGTGTAACTAAGGTTGTTGAGTTTCCAATTAAATCACCTCCTGGTAGGACAAAGTATGATGTTTCTGCTATTGAGCAGTTGGAGAATTACAAGATGTTCATGGAGAATTATGTTGATCATAATTGTAGTATTACGGTTAGTGTGCGTAATGAAGAATGGGATGATGTTGAAGAGTGGGTTTGGAATAACTGGGATGATTTAGTGGCTGTTTCTTTCTTACCTCTTGATGATTCATTTTATGAAATGCTTCCTTATGAGGCTATAACAGAGGATGATTATAACAAGCGTGTTAGTGAGATGAGACCTTTTATACCATCTCTAATCCAAAAGTATGAAAATAGTGATAATGAGCTCGATATTGGTACTGATGGTTGTGAGACTGGAGCTTGCCCGGTTAGATAGATAAATAAAAGGGGCTATGTGCCCCTTTTTTGTGCCTCCGTAGCTCAGTGGATAGAGCAACAGTTTCCGGTACTGTTGGTGGGTGGTTCGATTCCACCCGGGGGCACCATTTTTGTTTTTTGTATTTGTATTTTGTGTGGTACAATTAATACATAACTGTGAGTCGATTTTAAATTAATATGTTTTGTGAATTCACTTTTAGAGGGCTTTTTTTATTTGAAAGAGGTGTTTTGGATGGAAGATAAGAAATTGAGAGTGGCTCTTGGTTTTGTTACTGGGCGTGCTAGTTTTAAGGAAGTTGTTACTGCTTATTTATTAAAGTGGGGTCTTGGGGAGTCTTTTAGAAGTGGTGATATTGAGCTTAGTTTATTGGTAGCTTATGATTTAGATTATATGGGAACTAAAGCAGAAGATTTTGTTATTAAAGATGAGGAGATTTTGTCGATGGTTTCTAGCATCGAGTATTTGGGCAAGGAACGAATTTCTGCTGAGGTTGGCAAGTTGGCTAATGAGGGTATTTTGACAGCTGAAGAGGTTGAGTTGTTGTTTGGTAATGGTTATGCCAAGTTGAGAAATTCTGTGTTGTTTTTTGCGACTAAGTTAGGTTTTGATCGCTTGATTTTTCTTGATGATGATGAGTATCCATTGGCTTGTGTAGGTGGTGTTAATGGTGTTTACTGGCTTGGTCAGGATGTGATTGGTGCTCATTTGGCTGGTCTTGAGGTTGGTGATGTTACTAATGGATATCATTGTGGTTATGTTTCGCCTATTCCTGATGTTGTTTTTGATGATGTTTTAGGTGTTGGTGATTTTAGGTTGTTTGTTGAGGCTGTAAGTAATGATATTGTTACGTGGAAAAGTATTGCTGGTAGGTTTGCTGCTGGTGGTTTGACTTTTGCAAGTCATAAAATTATTGATAGTGATAAGTTTATAGTTGTTGAGGAAATTAATGGTTTGAAGTTTATTTCTGGTGGTAATCTTGGTTTAAACTTGGCGACTAGTGGCAATTTATCTCCGTTTTTTAATCCTCCTGGCGCTAGGGGTGAGGATACTTTTCTTAGTTCTAGTATTAGTGGTTGTGATGTGAGGAAGATTCCTGTTTATACATTTCATGATGGTTTTGGTTCTTTCCCTTTTTTATTAAAGGGTGTTTTGCCTAAGCGTCTTGATCCTGTTGGTGCAGGGGATTTTGGTAGTGATGCTAGATTTTTGGGAGCTGCTAAGGGTTGGGTCAAGTATAGGCCTCTTCTTCTTTACATTATAGACAGAAAGCATTTTGATGTTAAAATTTCTCAAATGAGGGAGGCTCTTATGGTTATTGCTCCAACTTTTGCTGAGTTTTTTGGTGATGAGGATTTTGCTGATGTTGTTGGAGTTCTTGATTATTACGTCAATCGTGTAGAAGAGGACTTTGCTGCGTTTACAAGTGGTGGAGAAGCTTGGAGCAGAATGTTGGATTATTTGGACAAGGTCGGTAACTAGTTTATTTTATATTTTTTATAGTTCATAAGTGGATGTTATTATAGTTTTATTTTGTTGTTTTTTAAGGTTATTTTTGGTATTATTACATTGTTGCTTCCGTAGCTCAGTAGGATAGAGTGGCAGTTTCCTAAACTGTAGGCCGGTGGTTCGAATCCACTCGGGGGCACCAAATAAAAGCCCCAAGACAAAGCGTCTTGGGGCTTTTGTATTTAGAATGGTTATATTATTAATCTATTAATCTTTAGATTTGTGCCACATATGATCACCTTTCTCATAACCAGCTTTCTTAACGGCACTCCATGCCACTCTATGGGCAGTCTCTTCTCTACTGCTATCTCCATGTCGTTCTTCTGGTGTATCATACTCTTCATAGGCACTGTTATAAGCCTCTTTGTAAATCTCTTGAGCATGATCAGGCAATACATTTTGTACATTATCTGGAAGTTCCTTAGTATTTTTGTATGGCATAACATCCTCCTTTTCGCTCGAAGTTTTACTTTTTTTGTCGCCTTAAAGTTAATCTTGCAATAAGGCTGAGTTAATAGCTAAATTAAGTGAATATATGGCTTTATAGTAAACCAAATTTTTTTTATTGTCAATAAAGATGTTTGTTGTAATTATTAGAATTATTTGGTAAAATAAATTTATTTACTTTGTTTTTAAATATATAGAATATAATATTGTTCCTGTGAGGTTGGTGATAACTAATTTTAAAAAACGTAGGTCACTACTCCATTATTTCTAGTATAATCGTAGGTCTTGGCTGGGGAGTATGGCATTTGAATTTCACCAGTGGTTTAATTGGTTTTGTTTTGTATATTATTACCGTTTCCGAAACATCGATATTGATGACATGGATTTTTAACAAGTTTGGTGGAAATATTTAGTTAATGGGGTTATACCACTTTGTATTAAATTTAACATCCAGTATTATTTATATCTTGATGAAAAACTATACAAGGTATACAATATACTTATAACAAAATAGACCAGACTGACAGTAATTAAAATAATAATAAATACAGTCCAACTGAAAGGAGAACATGAAAATGTTCTATATTTATTTAGCAATTGCAATAACCCTATTAATCTTTATTTCAGGCATTAGAATCGTCAGACCAACAAGTAGAGCACTTGTAGAAACCCTAGGAAAGTATACAAAATTTGCTACACCTGGATTTCACTGGATAATACCTGGAATACAAAAACTATACCGTGTTAATATTACTGAACAAATGTTCAGTGCGGATCCACAAGTTATTATTACTAACGATAATCTTAACGCAACAGTTGATGCACAAGTCTACTTCAGAGTAAAACTAGACGAAGAAAGTGTAAAAAATTCACAATACAATGTAAACAACTATAAATTCCAAATAGTTAACCTAGCAAGAACTACACTTAGAAATATCATTGGAACTATGACCCTAAAATCAGCCAACAGTGAAAGAGGTAAAATCAATAATGATTTACATAGAACGCTATTGGAAGAAACAAACAAATGGGGTATTGATATAGTAAGAACAGAACTAAAAGAAATAGATCCGCCAAAAGATGTTCAAGAAACAATGAACAAAGTAGTAAAAGCAGAAAATGAAAAAGTAGCAGCTGTTGACTTCGCTACAGCAGCTGAAACAAATGCCGATGGTATTAAAAGAGCAGAAATTAAAAAAGCAGAAGGTATTAGACAAGCCAAAATACTAGAAGCCGAAGGTGATGCTCAAGCAATTAAACTAGTAAACGAAGCAGCAGAAATGTATTTTAAAGGAAATGCTCAATTACTTAGACAACTACAAGCAACAGAAATTGCACTAAAAAACAACGCTAAGATAGTTGTTCCTTCAAATGCAGAATTAATTAATGTAATAGGTGAAATGTCAGGTATTATGCCTATTAAAAAATAAGTAAAAAGAAAATTAATGGTTAATAAAAATTCGTGGGGCTGGGCCAAATTGGCAGCAGAATTATATACCTGTGGGATGGTAAAATATTCTACAGGTATTTTTTTGACTTTTTTTATATAATAATAGAAATAAAACTTGGCTCGAAGGTTTCAAGAGAAGCTGATGTTCTAATTCTTTTAGATGATAATTTTTCTACAATTATAGATACGATAAAAATGGTAGAAGAGTTTATGACAATATTAGAAAAGCAGTTGGTTATGTTTTTACTATCCCTATTGCTTCCTTACTAGCACCACTGATGGGAATAAGTCCTGCTAGTCTTTTGCTATTGCCTCTATGTTGTTTTATTAGAAATAGTAATGGATTCCAGGTGTTCAATTGTTCTAGAACGTCAGCCTGCAGAAAGGAATATTTGGAGCACCTTTTTCAATGTACTTATGGTTCTTGAATAAATATCCGAGTAATTATCCTTGGGCTAGATCTACTGGATTAAGTATTATATTATTTTCAAATATTTTCTGAATAGAAATATCTAATTTATAATTGCAAGGAAATTAAATACATGCTATTATCAAATTGGATGAGCCCAATATATGTATTGTTTTCTAATGTGCCCATTAGAGTTATACTCTGCCTGGACAATTAGGAAATTCCAAACTCCTGTTTTACAGGGCAAGTTTTAAAGCCTGGAATTGATTTCCGGGTCTTTTTTTGCATATTTTTTAACAAAATTCATTAAAGATACTCTTGCAAACCGGTTTTACAGATGTTATAATGCTTGTAAACCGGTTTCCTGGATGATATAATACGATTAATTGAAGTGCTAAATGATGCTTTATGAAAAATTGTAAAATTTAAGATATATATTCATCTAGGAGGTAAATATTATGACCATCAATGATGTGGCAAAATTAGCCAAAGTAAGCAAAGGTACAATATCAAGATATTTGAATGGAACCTTAAAGTTAAAAGAAGAAACAGTAAAGAGAATTGAAGCTGCTATAGCAGAAACAAACTATATACCAAATAAAATAGCTGCCTCCATAAAAACCAAAAACTCTAATACAATAGCACTCGTAATACCATCAACAAAAAATATCACCTTCGCAGAAATAGGTGAGGCAATAAATGATATTATTGTACAAAGTGGCTATTCAATGATCATATACAATACTCATGAAATGTTAGAAGGTGAAATACAAGCTGCCCGAAGTATTAGAGAAAACAGACTTGATGGAGCAATATTTATAACAGAGCCTAATGGTAATAAAGACATGAGACACATTGATGACCTCGAAGAAAATGGAATTAAAACTATATTGATTAATAGGTTTTATGAACCAAATAAATACAATAATATTTCTATAGATACATACAAGGGAACAAAAGAAGTCATAAAGTACCTAACAGAACTTAATTACAAAAAGATTGGACTTATACTAGGCTGGGAGCATCAAGACCAGGCCGAAGTATATAAAAAAGGCTATATGGACCAGATGAATGAAATGGGTTTGTTTATAGATGAAAATATGTTAGTGTACTGCAACTTTGATGAACTTGAGACACAAAATATAGTTAAGGATCTATTAATAAGGGGAGCAGATGCTATCTTCACAGTATCAGATAGATCAGCACTAATAGCCCTTGATATAGCAGAACAAAATAATATTAACGTACCGGAAAAATTAGCTATAGTAGGCACAGGGAACACACAATTCTCAAAACTTGTCAAAATGACCTCACTAGATGGCAAGGGTGAATTAATTGGTGATAAAGCAGCCAAAATGCTACTAGAAAAGATAAAAGGAATTGAAAGCAATACATTTCAATTAATAGAGACTAATATTGTGGTTAGAAAAACTACTAGAAAGGACTAACAATAATAGTCAAAATGCAAAATAAATGGTCATATAATAATTAAATTGATAGAGGAAGCTGCATGGCAGTTTTTAGTTTATTTTAGTAAACCGGTTTACTAAAATAAATATAGAACATAATCGCACTAATTATGATATTAACTCCAATTTATAAGGAAAACTCGGAGTTTATATAAATCCTATAGAAATATAGGCCTAGACATTGATTAAACCTAAATATTCTAAAAAAGGGAGGAAAATTAAAGATGAAAAAAGGATTATTATTAGTATTGGCAATTTTCGCAACAATTGCATTAGTAGGTTGTGGAAATACTGCTGAAAAGAAAAATGACACATTTAAAGTTGCTTTAGCAATTAACGGATCAAAGACAGATGGTGGTTGGAGCCAAATAGCCTATGATGGTTTACTAAAAATTCAAGATCAACTAGGTGCTGTAATATCAGTAAGTGAAAATACAAAAGCATCAGATTTTGAAAAAGTATTTAGAAACTACGCTAAAGAGGGCAATGATCTAGTAATCGGTCATGGTTTTGAATTTGGAGATGCTGCTTTGGCAGTAGCTGATGAATTTCCAGATGTGATGTTTGTAGTTACTAGTTCAACAGTAACTAATGGAACTAATGTTGGTTCTATCAGTAACTTTAACTTACAAGCTGGATTCCTACAAGGTTCACTTGCAGCCTTAATGACAAAAACTGATGTTATAGCTTCAATAGGGGGAATGCAAATTCCAACTATAGCTAAAACTTTAGTTGGATATGAATTAGGTGCTAAATACATCAATCCAAATATTAAAGTCTTATCAGCAATTACTGGAAGTGGAGATGATGCTAACAAAGCCAAAGAGCAAGCATTAACATTTATCAGCCAAGGAGCTGATGTATTGATGGCCAATGCAAATGCAGCTGGTAGAGGTGTTTATGTAGCTGCTGAAGAAAAAGGCGTATATGCTATAGCTTCAATTCACGGTGAATTTGATGTATATACAAAAGGCTTGATTGCAAGTACTAAAGTTGATATGTCAACTTCTATTCTCCAAGCTGCTGAAAAAGTTCAAAAAGGAACTTATAAGGCTTCAGCAGAAAATTACGGAGTTAAAACAGGAATCGTTGATTTAGTTTATAGCCCTACATTAGAATCAACTATACCACAAGAAGTTAAAAACAAAGTAGCTGATGTTAAAGCTAAGTTAATTTCTGGCGAAATTGACGTTCTTAAATTAGCTCCTGAAGAGTATAGATAGAAATTTATCAAATTTATTAGAAATGATTAATGATAAATATAGAATTAAAAAGTTTAATTATAATCAATGTCTAGAACTATTCATGGTTGTAAACAACCAAATGATTTGTAATAAAATATAATTTTAATGGGTGTGGGTTTCATTCCCACACCACATTAAAAAAAACATTCTTGATTATGCATATTAACTCCATGTTTAAAGGTTAAATAAGGAGTATATAAATATAAAGTTATAAAATTAGTTTAATGATAGTATAATTATAATATATATTGTAAAGGAGTGGAATAATGCTTAAAATACTAGGGATTTGTGGTAGTCCTAAAAAAGGAGCTACAGAATACTTATTAAAAGAATCACTTAAACCATTTGAAGGTAGAGAAGATATTCAAGTAGAATATATATTCTTAAAAGGCAAGAAAATTTCACCTTGTACAGCTTGTGATTATTGTAGAAAAAATAAAGCGCCATGTATTATCAAAGATGATATGAATGAACTATTAGAGAAATTCTTAACAGCAGATGCCTTTGTTATCGCATCACCAGTTTATGCATATGGAGCAACTCCTCAGATACATGCTTTTTTTAGTAGAATGAGACCGATTTTCCATCTAGCACCAACAACACTAAGAGATAAATTTGGAGTAGCTATGGCTGTTGGTGGAAGAAGAAATGGTGGACAAGAAACAGTTGTTAGCAGCATTCACAATCTGATGATGTCGAGAGGAATAAATATAATAAGCAATGAGTGTGGCGGTTATGCAGGAGCATATCTTTGGTCAAAAGATCAAAAAGAAATAGGCGCAGCAGAAGATGAATATGCCATGGATCAAGGCAAGCTATTAGTAAATAAACTAGTAGATATGATGCAAAGATTTAATAAGGATTAAAATAGGAGGTGTTTAATGATTAAAGGATTTATTCACTTTAACATTTACACATTGGATAAAGAGGAAAGAGTAATAGAAGACGGTGGTATCCTTATTGAAGATGACATAATTATAGCAGTAGGAAGTAGCCAAGAGATTGAACAATTATGTCAAGGTAAAGTAGTTGAACTAGAAGATGGAAAGGGAAAGTTTATCTTTCCTGGACTTATAAATACTCATACTCATCTTTATCAAAATCTTTTTAAAGGATTAGGCAGTGATATGAATCTGGGAGATTGGTGGCCAAAGGTCTTAGCACCTCTGGGGATGGCTTTAACAAAAGAACATTTAGTTAATGGAGTTAGACATGGTATTTGCGAAGCCTTGAAAAGCGGAGTTACTACTGTGGTGGACTATTTGCAATTTCATCCTGTTGAGGGGCTATCTGAAGCAGAAATAAAAGTAGCCAAAGAAATGGGTATTCGCCTAGTTTATGGAAGAGGATTTAGAGACGCAGGAGAAAACATGGGATTTTCTAATATGAATGAAAATACCGATGATGTTTTTGCAGAAGTTACATATTTAAAAGAAAAATATCAAAAAGATGATGGTATGATAAAAATCTGGCTAGCTCCAGCAGCAATATGGACCTTTTCAGAAAAAGGCTTAGAAAAAACCAGAACTTTTGCTACAAATACCAAAACACCAATAATGATGCATATGTTTGAAACTGAGCGAGACAATGAAATATGTCTTGAAAAATATAATAAAAAAGCTATGGACTACTATATTGAAAAGATTTTTTTAGGACCAGATCTTTTGGCTGTACATAGTATACATTTATCAGATGATGAACTTGATATTTATAAGAAATATGATGTTAAAGTATCACATAACCCTGTTTGTAATATGTATCTAGGTTCTGGTACTGCACCAGTTGTAGATATGTTAAAAAAGAGCATTACTGTAGGATTAGGAACAGATGGTGCAGCCTCTAATAACAGTAACGATATGATAGAAGTTCTAAAAACAACTGTTCTTCTTCATAGAAATCACTATAAGAAAGCAGATTGTATAAATGCCTATGATGTTTTAAAAATGGCTACCATTGAAGGAGCAAAGTGCATTGGCATGGAAGAAATTATAGGTTCCTTGGAAAAAGGCAAAAAAGCGGATTTATTGATTTTTAATCCTAACAATAGTTTTAAAACAAGTCCTGTTAATGATGGTCTAGCTTCTTTTATTTATTCTGGAGATTATGCAGCAATAGAAAAGGTAGTAGTAAATGGCAAGGAAGTTTTAAACAAAGGTAAAGTTGTTTTGGGTGATGAGAAAAAAATAATAGAAGACAGCATTTATTCTGCAAGAGTTTTAAAAGAAAAAGTTTAAGATTACTACAGATTTAATTGTTAATAATAAAGTATAATATAGATAATAAAATAAAAAACTTAACAAAAGAAAAAGCACTAGCTTATGGGAGAGATTATGAATAAAATTACTGATTTAAGATCATTTTTAAAAGTCTTAGAAGAAAATAATGAAATATTTTATATTGATAAAGAAGTTGATTGGAACCATGAATTAGCATCAGTTGTTGCTACTTTAGAAAAAAATGATGGACCAGTTCCATTTTTCAAAAATGTAAAAGATAAGGATTTTGCAGTTTGTGGTGGTATTTTAGCTTCTATGAATAGAATAGCTTTAGCATTGGGCTGTGAAAAAGATGAAATAACTGATTTTTTAGGTAAGTGTTTAGAAAATCCTATTAAACCAGTTGAGGTTAAGGAAGCACCTTGTCATGACGTTGTTATAACTGGTGATCAGATTGATTTAAGCCTGGTCCCTATTCCAGTACACGCTCCTAAAGATGGTGGTCCTTTTATCACTAGTGGGGTTATTGTAGGTAAAGAATTAAATGGTACTGTTCAGAATTTATCCTTTCAAAGAATGCAGGTTAAAGGAAAAGATAAACTTAGCATTATGATTAATGAGTGGCGTGATCTTAAAGACTTTTATAATGAAGCTGAAAAAGAAGGGAAGCCTTTACCTATTTCTATAGTTATAGGAGCTGATCCGGTTATATATATTGGTGGAGGTCTTAAATATGATGGAGACGAGACTGAAATTGCCGGAGCTATTAGAGGTGAAGCAATTACTGTAGTTAAGTCAATAACAAATGATATTCTGGTTCCAAGTACAGCTGAATTTGTTATAGAAGGACTTATACTACCAGATGTAAGGGAAAAAGAAGGTCCTTTAGGTGAGTTTACTGGTCACTATAGTGAACCTTGGTCAAGTCCGATAATTAAAGTTACTGCAATAACACATAGGAAAGATGCAATATATCAAGATATTAATGGTGCATCATTTGAACATATTAATTTAGGTAACGTTTTACCTAGAGAGCCATTATTGAAGAAGTTTACAACCTATGTAAGTAAAGGAGTAATTGATGTTCATATTCCTCCTTACGGTTCTGGTTTTTTAGCTTTGGTAAAAATTAAGAAAAAAAATCCAGGAGAGCCTAAGAATATTGCCTTGGCAGCGATGATGACATATGTAAATATTAAAAATGTTATAGTTGTAGACGAAGATGTTGATATTTATAATCCTGCTGATATTATGTGGGCTTTATCTAATAGAGTTGTTCCTGAAAGAGATATTTTCTATGTTCCAAATTCTCAAGGTCATGAGCTTGATCTTTCTTCTGATAATAGAGGAGTTCAAACTAAGATGGCTACTGATGCAACCTTGGATGACGGAAGTAAAGGTTTTGAAAGGGTAATTTACCCAGATGTTAATTTAAAGGATTATGGATTTTAAATAAAGGGAGATTTTACAAATGGGAAAGTATATTATAGGTATTACTGGAGCTAGTGGTTCTATTTACGGGATGCGTATTATAGAAGAATGCTTAAAAGCCGGACATGAGATATTTTTAACTATTACCAAATCTGGCAAAATAGTTATTAAAGAAGAATTAAATTTAGATTTGGACTTAAGTCCAGATTTAATTAGAGAAAAGCTTTTGGATTATTTTCAAGTTTCCGAGGGTGTTTTTAGCTATTATGACATAGATTATATTAGTAGTGCTATTGCTAGTGGTTCTTTTAGAACTGACGGGATGATTATTGCTCCTTGTTCAATGTCTACAGTTTCCGCTATAGCCAATGGTTCATCAAATAATTTATTAGAAAGAGCCGCTGATGTTATCTTAAAGGAAAATAAACCTATGGTTATCATGCCCAGGGAAACTCCTTTAAGTGCCATACATCTAGAAAATCTTTTAAAATTGGCTCGTTTAGGTGTGAGGATAGTTCCTCCAATGCCAAGTTTTTATACTCATCCTGAAACAATTGATGATATAGTAAATAATACGGTTGGCAGAATCTTAGATCAATTAAGTATCGAGCATAATTTATGCAAAAGATGGTCTTAGTAGAAAGCATTCTTTAATATAAATTATAATGTTTTTATTTTGACATAAATTTATTTCATTTTCATACTCTTATAGATACCTTACTCCTAAACTTGGGGTAAGGTATTTATATTAATATTCTATTTAACATTACTTAGCTTTAGTGTTAAAATAGAAGAAAAAGTGAGTTTAAGGAAGAAGGAGTGAATATGAAAGAATCAATCCTTTATCAGAAACTACCAAATAAAACAGTAAAATGTAACACCTGCAACCACAGATGTGTAATTGACATATGGAAAAAAGGAATTTGTGGAGTTAGAAAAAATATTGATGGGGTGCTTTATGCACTCAACTATGGGAAAACAATATCTATATCCATAGATCCTATCGAAAAAAAACCTCTATTTCATTTCATGCCTGGCACTAGTACCTATTCCCTAGCTGCTATAGGGTGCAATTTAAATTGTAGGTGGTGTCAAAACTGGCAAATTTCCCAACTTCAAAATAATAAGGATATAGATGTAAATTTGACAGGGGATGATATAAGTGCTCAAGAACATGTTGAACTGGCGATAAAATATGGATGTCCTTCAATATCATATACTTATACTGAACCAACTATTTTTCTAGAATATGCCTTGGATATTATGAAAATAGCCAAGGATAAAGGCTTGAAAAATATCTGGGTAACAAATGGTTATATGACTACAGAAGTGTTGGATTTAATTTCACCATATCTAGATGCAGCCAATATTGATTTAAAAGCCTGGAATAATGAAAAATACATTAAGTATTGTGGATCGAAAGTACAACCGATACTAGATAATATAAGATATTTGGAAGATAAAAATATCCACCAGGAAATAGCGACATTAATAGTGCCTGGGGTTAATGATGATAAAGAACAACTAACTAATATTGCTGAATTTATTGTTAAGGTTAACCCTGAAATCCCTTGGCATATTAATAGGTTTTATCCTGCCTGGAAGATGATGGATGTACCAATAACTCCAATAATTTCCCTTAAAATGGCCGAAGAAATTGGGATTAAAGCTGGATTGAAAAATATCCATCTTGGTAATGTATAAGGAGAAAAACAATGTCATTATTACAAACATTTATAGTACCTCATCCTCCAATAATTATACCTGCAATTGGAAAAGGAGAGGAATTAAAAATACAAGATACAATAAACGCATATGAGGAAATATCAAAAACTATTTCTGAACTGAAACCTGATACGATAATTATATCAACTCCTCATTCCAGCCTATTTTCTAATAGTTTTTTCATAGCAGGTGGAGAACATGGGTTTGGAGATTTTGCCAATTTTGGTGCTGAACAAATATTCAGTGATGTGAAATATGACAAGAAAATGACAAAAGATATAATTAAGCAAGCTCAAAGAGTTGATATACCACTTAAGATTGGAGATAGTAATTTTGATATTTTAGATCATGGAACTTTAGTACCTCTATATTTTATTAACCAAGAATACAGAGACTATAATTTGGTAAGAATTTCCTTATCTGGTTTAACCTCTGAAGATCATTTTAGATTTGGTCAATCTATTAGAAAAGCTATAGACGAAAGTGACAAGAAAATTGTATATTTAGCAAGTGGTGATTTATCACATGTTTTAAAAGAAGATGGTCCATATGGATTTAATGAAGAAGGTCCAATATTCGACAAGATAGTTATTGATGCTTTAAGTAAAGGTGATTTCAAAACTTTGTTAAATATCGATGATAGTTTTTCTAGTAAGGCGGCAGAATGTGGATTAAGATCTTTTTTAATCATGGCTGGAGTATTAGATGGAAATAGAATTAAATCCAAAATCTTGTCCTATGAAGGTCCTTTTGGTGTTGGTTATGCAGTAGCTTCATTTATTCCAATAACAGAAGAGAGAGTGGTTTTAGGAGATCAGGAAGGCATTGTTGATCCTTATGTTCAACTTGCAAAAGATTCCTTGAAATATTATTTAAAAAATGGAAAATATATGGAAGTGCCAAAAGATTTACCTGGAGAGATGTATAATATTAAAGCTGGTACTTTTGTTACCCTGAAGATCAATGGTGAATTGCGTGGTTGCATTGGAACTATTATAGGTGTTACAAATTCTATAGCAGAAGAAATTATTAGAAATGCGATTAGTGCAGGTTTAAGTGACCCAAGATTTTATCCTGTAAGTTTGAAAGACCTAGCAAAGTTGGAATATAGTGTTGATGTACTTGGTGCTTCATATCCAGTTGAAAGTATTGATGGATTAGATGCGAAAAGATATGGTGTAATAGTTAGTAACCAAGGTAGAAGAGGGTTATTACTCCCAAATCTTGAAGGTGTAAATACACCTGAAGAACAAATAGAAATAGCTCTTCAAAAAGCAGCCATATCACCTAGTGAAGATTATA